>JACRCY010000036.1 GCA_016218785.1 Deltaproteobacteria bacterium | reverse complement strand
CCTCTGCCGTGGCGAGCGTGCGCCGCGCGCGGTAGATGGGCCAGCGGACCTGGTGCAGCGGTCGACCGCGAGCGCCCGAGCGCCGTTGACACTCCGCGGCCATGGGCCGAAGATGGAACCATGAAGGTCCCGCGCGCATGGCGGCTGGCGCTGATCGCAGCCGCCATCGCGCTCCTCGCGAGCGGCTGCCGTTTCGATCGGTCCGCCCTGGGCGGCGACGTCGCCGGCGACGACGCGGGGGTCGAAGCGGGGCTGCCGGACTCCCGCCTCGGTGACGGCCCGGTCGACGGGGAGCCGCCCGACGCCGGTCCCGAGGCCGCGGGCGACGCGCTGCAGGAGGACGCGGCGCAGGCGGACGCGCTGCAGGCGGACGCGCTGCAGCAGGATGCGGTGCAGACGGACGCGGCGCAGACGGACGCGGCGCAGACGGACGCGGCGCAGGAAGACGCCGGCCAGCAGGACGGCCCGTCCTGCAGCCCCGTGGGCTCGTGGTGCGACGGCGCCGACCTCGTCGACTGCGACGGGACCACGCTCACGCGCACGCCCTGCCAGTACGGGTGCAACGCGCTGCGGACGGAGTGCAACCAGTGCGTCCCTTCGACCACGACCTGCAGCGGGGACAACCTCGTGGTGTGCAGCGCCGACGGCACCATCGTCAGCAACGATGCCTGCACCTTCGGCTGCAACACCACGCGCCTCGTGTGCAATGAGTGCGCGCCCAGCACGGTGGCCTGCAACGCCGACCAGGTCGTGACCTGCAACGCCGACGGGACCATCGGCGCGCTCACCGACTGCCCGCTGCTCGGCTGTACCGGCGCCACGCCACCGCGCTGCTGGCAGCTCGCGCCCTCGAACGGGCTCGGGCCCCGCCTGGACGCCGGGAGCGGGGACGTCGCGCTCGCCCTGACGGCGCCGCACTTCGTCCTCGCCAACACCGACGACGGGAGCATGCAGGACTGCATCTGCGACGGCACCGGGTGCCCGCGCAACTGCGCCCCCATCACCCTGCCGCCCGGCACCTTCGCGACCCTCACGCAGTCGGGCGGCCCGGGCCTCGGCGTCTGGAGCTTCTCGAGCTTCACGGTCAACGCCGGCACCACGGTCGCGTTCGTCGGCGGCCGCGCGGCGGCCGTGACCGCCATCACCACGATGAGCATCGCCGGCACGGTCAGCATTGCCGCGTGGATGCAGTATGCCGGGCCCGGGGGCGACGATGGCGGGAGTGTCGAGAACGACGGCAGCGGCAGCGCCGCGGGTGGCGGCGGCAGCGGGGGCTCCATGCGGGACGACTCGGGCGGAGGGGGCGGCGGGTTCGGCGGGACCGGCGGGGCCGGGGGCAATGGCGGCGGGACCGGCGGCGGCGGCGGGGGACAGCCGACCTACGGCAGCGCCACGCTGGTGCCGCTCGTGGGCGGCAGCGGCGGCGGCGGCGGCGGCGACAACGACGGCGGGAACGGCGGCGCCGGCGGCGGCGCCCTGCAGCTCGTGGCGGGCGTCTCGATCCAGGTGGTAGCGGGCGCCATCGTCAACGCGGGCGGCGGCGGCGGCGGGGCCGGCGAGGTGTCGGGGTGCGGCGACAATGGCGCGGGCGGCGGCGGCGGCTCCGGCGGCAGCGTGCTGCTCGAGGCACCGCAGGTGACGGTGGCGTCCGGCGGGTTCGTCGCCGCCAACGGCGGCAGCGGGGGCGGCGGCTCGGCCGCGGAGTGGCACCCGTCCGGGGCCTCGTGCGAATGGGGCGGCGCCGGCTCCAACGCCGGCGTCAGCACCACGCCGACCGGCGGCGGGGGGGGCGGACGTGACGGCGGCACCGGCGGCGCGGGCGGCGCCGGGACCACGCTCAACGGCGGCGGCGGCGGCAACAACACGAACGGCGGGGGTGGCGGCGGGGCAGTGGGACGGCTGCGCGCGAACACGCGCCGCGTGTCGGACGGCTTGGGCGCCGGCTCGTTCAGCCCGAGCCTGGGCCCGGCCGCCGCGACCCACGGCGCCGTGGGCCTGCGGTAGGTACGCGCCCGCGACCACCGCGTGCGCCGCGCGGCCAGCGCGGGCGCCGGTCGCGGGGGTACGGCGCGAGCCGGCTCGCGCCAGGGCCGGGGTGGCTCAGCCCCTGGTGCGCTTGGCGATCCAGCGGGCCGTGGTCACCGCCGCCTGGTCGTAGCTCTTGCGCACGTCGGCCATGACCAGCTTCTCGATCTGGCCGCCGAGCAGCGGCACGCTCACGTCGATGGCCCCGACGAACTCGCGCCGGACGCGCCTCGGCCCGAGCGTGACGACGCGGAACTCGGCGTTCATCTTGAAGCGGTCCGCCATGAGCGTGGGCTCGATGCGCACGTCCATCACGTCCTGGCCCTTGTGATAGACGTTGTGCTCGATGTAGCCCAGGTCGCCGCGGAGCACCGACTTCAGGGCCCCGGGGAGGTCGCGCTGGGGAACGACCTTGATCTTCCTGCGGATTTCCCGGTCGTCCTCCTCGAACATGAGGACGGTCCGCTCCTTGATGCTGAGCCCCGAGTACATGTCCTTCTGGTAGTCGAGGTCGAAGAAGATCTCCCAGTAGGTCCTGGCGTCGCAGTCGAACTCGTGCGCGATCGTGAATTTCATTCACCCTCTCCCGAGTCGGCGCCGGCATCGTAGGGAGCGCGTCCGCGGGAGTCAAGGCGGCCATGGTCGGGCGGCCCTGGGCGGGGGCGTCCGAGGCCGCGCGACTTGGGCTATGATGGCGGCGTGGCCGTGGCCTACGAGCTGTTCCTGCGCGCGCGCGACCAGGGGACCATCGAGGTCGCGGCGCTCGAGCGCGAGATCGCCGCGCTCGGGCCGGGGCTGCGCGCCGAGCGCTTCGTGGGCGAGGGGGGCGACCCCGAGCAGCCGCGCGGCGTGGACCTCGCGCTCGAGGAGGGGGAGTCGATCGAGCGCCTGCTCGATGCCGCCTTCCGCCTCGCCCGGACCCTCGGGCTCGAGGTCTTCGACCCGAACAGCGGCGAGGCCGTGAGCGAGGCGCAGCGCGACCGCGTGGCCGCGCACTATGCCGAGGTCTGCGCCTACCGCGCCGACACGCTGGGCGAGGTGGGGAGGCAGCCGCTCCCGGCACCCGCGACCCCCGCCTCGGCCCGCACGCGGGTGCACGTGTGGCTCATCGTGGCGGGCATCATCGTCGCGTTCTTGCTGCTTGCGCGCGGGTGTCGCTGGTTCGTGTGAGTAGAGCCGTTGAAGGTTGAACGTTGAACAGTTGAGTACCTTCAACCCTCAACGGCTTCGTTCAACTCCTTGCCCGAACGGCGGCGCAACCACAGCAGGGCGACGAACCCCACCAGGACAGCAAACCACAGCGTACACAGCCGCGTCACGAACGTGGCGCCCACGGCCACGGCGCCGTCGATGCCGCGTCCGAGGCGGGCGAGGAGGCCGGTCATGCCGGCCTCGGTCACGCCCAGTCCGCCGGGCAGGAACGAGAGCGCGCCGGCGATGGTCATGGACGCGTAGATGAACGTCGCGGTGTGCAACGACGCGAACGCACCCGGGAAACCGCCGACGATCAGGAAGAAGCCCACGCACTCGCAGAACCAGGCGAGGGTCGAGAGCACCGTGGCCACGAGCAGGGGCGCGGGCTGCACCAGCACGGCCATGCTCGCGTGGGCTTCCTCGAGCTTGTGGCCCACCCGCCGGATGAGCGGGAGCCGGGCCACGAGCCGGAGCGTGGCGAGCGCGAGGCGGCGCCAGGCGATGAAGAGGAGGAAGAGCGCCACGAGCCCCACCGCGATGAGGATGCCGAACACGCCGGCGCGGTAGGTGAACACGCCCACCAACGTGAGCAGAATGAGCGCGATGAGGTCGGTCACCCGCTCGGCCACCACGATGGGAGCGGTGCGGGCCATGGGGATGCCCCGGACCTCGCGCAGGAGGTACGACTTGACCACCTCGCCGAGCTTGCCCGGCGTGACGGTCAGGACGAACCCGGCGAGGAACACGAGCAGGCTCTCCGCCGGCGGCACCTGCGCCTCGAGGCGCCCGAGGTAGTAGTGCCACTTGAGGAACCGCACCACGTAGTTGAGGGCGGCCAGCCCCAACGCGGGCAGCACCAGCCAATAGTTGAACTCGGCGAGCTTGGCCTTGAGCCGGGCCGCATCCGCGTACACGGTCAGCGCGACGTAGCAGATCACGCCGAACGCGACCGCCAGCAGGACTCGCTGACCGAGTTTCTTCATCTGCGCACCATGAGGCGGACTACGAAACGCGCCTCTCGCGCGAGCAGGGGGCAGCACCCCCAGGGGCGCCAACCCCAGTTTGTAGCGGGTTCGAGGCCAGGCGTCGAGCCCCCGGCGAGGCCGGGGCGGCCCGAGGGGGAGGGCAGGGACGAACGGCGCCGCCGGGCGGGGAGTCGACAGGAATTCCTTTGATTTCATATGATTGCATGGACATCCCCACCTGGAGGGGGCGCCAGTCATGGCGGCCGAACGCGCTCCCAGACCGCGGGTTGGCGCCTAACCTTCTATTTTTGCTTGACATTACCTCGTGAGTTCGCTAGCGTCCGTGCTGCTTGGTGGGGACTCGTCATCATCCCGACACCGGCGTGTGGGTGACCACGGCAAGGAGCAGGCTGGGCATGGACGCAAAGCTTTTCGAGATCGATTCCAAGGTCGAGACACTCAACGAGCTCGTGCGCCGGTGCCCGCTGCACGCCGTCGCGGAGTTCGTCGACAAGCTCGACCTGTCCTGGATCTTCCACGACAACGGGCTCGAGGGGGTCGTAGTCTCGTACTCGGAGCTGAAGGCGGCCATCGACCGCAAGATCATCAGCGACGTGACTCTCATCCCGATGTACGAGGAGATCAAGGCGCACAAGGCGGCCATCACCGAGGTCCGGCAGCTGGCGGACAGGCGGCGCCAGCCCATCTCGCTGGAGACCCTCAAACGCATCTACCTGCTGTGCACGCCCGAAGCCGCAGCCAGGGGCGCGCCGTATCGCAAGGACAACCCCCTGCACCGCACCTACTATCACGAGATTGTGCCGCCCGAGAAGATTTCGTACCGCATGCGCAAGCTCGTGGAGTGGCTCGACACCGATGAGGCACGGCGGACTCACCCCGTGCACCTCGCGGCCAAGGCGCACTATCGGCTCCTGGCCATCTACCCGTGGCCGCGCAACAACGGCCGAGTGGCCCGCCTGCTGCAGAACCTCGTGCTGGTCCGTGGCGGCTATCTCCCTGCAATCATTCACGCCACTGAGCGCCAGCGCTACTACGAGGTGCTCCGCCACGAGCACGCCGGCCTCCTGCCGCTCGTCATGGAGTCGCTGCGCAACTCGTACGAGACCGGCACCAAGTACTTCGCCGACCACGTGCGGATGCGGTCCCGCGCTGCATCCTAGTCGCGTGGGAGCCCGACGGGCTCCGCCCGGCGGAGTCCGGCGCGGGAGGGAATGGGAACCCTCCGAGGGTTCCCATGTGATCGACACGCCGGCCGCGTCACCTGCAGCGTCGACCCGCTGCAGGCGGCACTCCGCGCCGACTTCCTCGTGAGCCCGATCGCCATCCAGGAAGCGCGTGCATTTTTTCGACTACCGCGATGACGACTTCTGCTGCGAGGGCGTGACGCTCGACCGCGTCGCGACCGAGGTCGGCACGCCGACCTACGTCTACAGCCGGGCCACGCTGCTGCGCCACCTGCGGGTGTTCCACGAGGCGTTCGGTCAGCGCCCGCACCTGGTGTGCTTCTCGACCAAGGCCAACTCCAACCTGGCCGTGCTGCGCACCCTGCGCGAGGGCGGTGCCGGGTTCGACGTGGTGTCCGGCGGCGAGCTGTTCCGCGTGCTGCGGGCCGGCGCCGACCCGCGGCAGGTGGTCTTCTCCGGGGTCGGCAAGCGGCCGGAGGAGATCCGGGAGGCGCTCGCGGCCGGCATCCTCATGCTCAACGTGGAGAGCCACGGCGAGCTGCTCGAGGTCGAGCGGGCGGCGGCCGCGCTGGGGACGAGCGCCCGCATCGCGCTGCGCGTCAATCCGGAGGTCGACGCGCGCACTCACCCCTACATCGCGACCGGCCTGAAGCAGCACAAGTTCGGCATCCCGCTCGCCGACGCACGGGCCGAGTACGACTTCGCGGCCACCCTGCCGCACCTGGAGGTGTGCGGGCTCGACTGCCACATCGGCTCGCAGCTCACGACCGTTCAGCCCATCAGCGACGCGGTGGCGCGGGTGCTCGAGCTGTACCGCGAGCTGCGCGCCGCGTCCTTCGACCTCCGCTACCTCGATGTCGGCGGCGGCCTCGGCATCCGCTACGACACCGAGCAGCCCCCCGCGCCCCCCGCGGCCGTGGTCGCGGTCATGGACCGGGCACGGGACGAAGGGCTCACGCTCATCTGCGAGCCGGGCCGCTCCATCGTGGGCAACGCCGGCGTCCTGCTCACGCGGGTGCTCTACGTGAAGCGCGCCGCGGGGAAGACCTTCGTGGTGGTGGACGCGGCCATGAACGACCTCCTCCGGCCGGCCTTCTACGGCGCGTTCCACGAGATCCGTCCGGTGCAGCGGCGCGCGGCCGCCCTGATCCGCGCCGACGTGGTCGGGCCGGTGTGCGAGAGCGGCGACTTCCTCGCCCGGGACCGCGAGCTCGCGGAGCCGCACCCCGGCGACCTGCTGGCGGTGATGAGCGCGGGCGCGTACGGCTTCACCATGGCGTCCAACTACAACGCCCGGCCGCGCGCGGCCGAGATCATGTGCGCTGGCGAGGACTTCACCGTGGTGCGCCGCCGCGAGACCTACGTGGACCTGGTCCGCGGCGAGGAGTGAGCGCGTGCCGGAGGGCTGCAACGGTCAACGGTCAACGGTCAGAACGTCCCGCTCGCCAGCTTGAGCGTGACCTGCACGTCGGTGCCCCCGCCGGGGCTCGGCAGCGGCGCGACCTGCGCGAAGGGCACGCCGAGCTTGAACGAGTTGTGCTCGAGACTGATGAGCGAGTCCCGCGCGACCGTGCCCTTGCCACGCTTGTCGAACTTGCGCGTGAGGACGATCGCGGTCGTGAGGCCGACGGCCCCGCCCACGAGGCCGCCCCGGGCCAGGTTCGCCTTGCCGGTGTTGGACCTGAACGGGTCGGCGCGGCTCGCCGCGTAGCCGACGAGCGTGCCGGTGGCCGCGCCCGCCACCGTGCCGACGTCGATGAGGAGCATGCGCGTGCGGCTGAGGTCGAAGTGGTTCACGATGACGCCGCTCGTGATCAGGCCGATGTTGAGCCCGATGATGAGCGTCAAGTCGAGGTCGCGCCGATCGCCACGCAGCGCGTACCCGAGGCCAAGGCCGAGGCCGCTGCCCCAGATTCCGCCCGAGTTGATGATGGCCGCCTGCCCCGGCGTGAGGTTGAGGGGCCGGATCAGGAGGAGCCCCGCAGCCATGCCGCCCGCGCTCCCGCCGACCGCCAACCCGGACGCGAGCCGGGTGTTGCGCCGATCGGCCAGGAGGCCCAGCGAGAGGCCTTCCATGCCGCCCCAGGTGGTGGCCCCGAGGATGAGCGCGGAGTTGGCCTCACGGATGCCGCTCGGCGTGGCAAAGAACCCGGTCAGCGCCCCCAGGCCCCCGCCGCCGATGATCATCGGGATGAGGACCAACCGCCGGTTCTTGTCCTTCAAGATGTCCTGCGACAGCACCCCGGCCGTGTACAGCACGAGGGGCAGAACCGCGCCACCGTAGGTGCCCGTGCCGATGACGAACTCGAGGCGGCCCTGGGGCGGCGGGGCCTTCAGCACGATGTCGTACTCGATCTTGCGGCCGGGGCGCAGGGTGAACTCGCCCTCGTAGGGCTCATGGCGACCGTACTCGACCAGGAGCTGGTGCTTGCCCACGGGCAGCCGGTCCGCGTAGCTGCCCGTGGTGACGAGCTTCTGGTCCAGGAAGATGCGGGCTCCCGCGGGGTTGGGGCGGATGGTGACCAGCTCGCGGTGTTGCTCCAGCGTGAACTGGTAGAAATACGGCTGCCCGATCTCGGCGCCGAGGCGACGCTCCTGGGGCACGTAGCCGTCGCGCGTCACCCGGAGCGTGTAGCGGCCGGCCTTCACGCGGAACTCGGTGGGCGTGTCGGCGCGCTCCACCACGCCGTCGGGGTCGATGAGGCTGGCCGTCGCCTTGGGGAGGCACTCGACGTGAATCCGCGCCGGCAGGCTGCGGAGCACGCGCAGGCGGTTCTCTACCACCACGCGGTAGGGTGCGGCCTCACCGCCCTCGCGCAGGTAGCGCTCGAACCAGTCCACCGCTTCGCCGTACTTGAGCAGCCGCTCGTAGGCCTGGCCGAGGTTGTAGAGCGCGTTGGGGTGCGGCTTGATGCGATAGGCCTCCTGGAACTCGGCGATGGCCTCCTGGAACAGCCCGTCGTTGTGGAGCTTCTGCCCGGCTTCGTAGTGCCGCCCGGCGGCCGCGTCGCGCGGGTCCTCCACGGGAGCCGCCGGCACGGGGTTCGGGGGGGCCTTGCGGCGGCCTTCTCGGGGCCACGCGGGCCCGGCGCCCCCGAGGAGCACCGCCACCACCAGCAGCGCGACGGCGCTACTTCCTGGGCGTCTTCTTGTAGGGGCTGGGCGCGGTCTCATCGATCGGGCCACCGGGCGGGCCACCGGGGGACTTGGTGCCGGTCGGGCCGGCGGGGACGCGCACGCCGGGGCGGACCGGCCGCTTCTTCTCGCTGAGCGCCAGGTTCATGTTCGCGTCGCGGAGCGGCGTGATGGTGTCGGTCGCGTCCTCGTAGCCTGTGGCCTGGGCGCGGACCTGGAGCGGCCGGTCGCTCCGCGGGAGCGAGGCCTCCACCGGGGAGGGTCCGTAGTCGCTGTCCCCGATGAGCACCAGGGCGCCCGGAGGCCGGGTCTTGATGCGCACCTTCACGAACGCCGGCTGCGAGGCGGGCTGCGAGGCCGAGGCCGACGCGGGCTGCGAGGCCGGCTGCGAGGCCGCGGTGGCGAGCGCCATCCCGTCGGGCGCGCCGGCGGCCCGATCGGCGCCGCGGGTGAGGAGCCAGGCCACGCCGAAGCCCGCGCCGACGAGCACCAGGAGCGCCGCCACCACGGCGAAGAGCGGCACCTGCCGGCGGCCGACCTGCGTGGTGATACCGCGCAGGGTCGGCCCGCGCGCCCCGGCGGGCGCGGCGGTGGCCACGCCCGCCGCCGGGATGCTGGCGACGACGTTCTGGTCGCCCGAGATCAGGCGGTCGAGATCCGCGGCCAGCGCGGCCATGGTCGCGTACCGCTCGTCGCGGTTCTTGGCCATGGCCTTGAGGATCACGCGCTCGCAGGCCTCGGAGATGGCGAGGTCGGGGCGCAGCAGGCGGGGCGGGACCACGTCCTGTGTGAGCACCTGCGAGATGATCCCCAGGTAGTTGGTGCCGCGGAAGGGGACCTCGTTGGTGATCATCTCGTAGAGGATCACACCCAGGGCGTAGATGTCGATGCGCTGGTCGAGGCTGTCCTCGCCCCGCGCCTGCTCCGGTGACATGTAGAGGGGCGTGCCGAGGACCATGCCGGTCTGGGTGAGGCGGGGGGTCTCCTCCTCCTCGCCGGGCTTGAGGTGCTTGGAGATGCCGAAGTCCACCACCTTGACGAACTCGCGGCCATCGCGCTGGATGAGGAAGACGTTCTCGGGCTTGATGTCGCGGTGGATGATCCCCTTGCCGTGGGCCGCGGTCAGCGCGTCCGCCACCTGCCGCGAGATCTGCAGCGCCCGCTCGGGCGCGAGCGGCCCCTCGCGGCCGATGAGCTGCGCCAGGCTCTCGCCCTCGAGGTACTCCATGACCACGAAGGTGCGGCCGTCCTCGGTCTTGCCGAAGTCGGTGATGTCGACGATGTTGGGGTGGCCGATGGAGCTCGCCAGCCGCGCCTCCTGCTGCAGGCGTGCGATGACGCTCTCCTTCTGCGCGTACTTGTCGAGCAGGATCTTGATCGCGACCCGCTTGCCGATGAGGGTGTGGCGGGCCTCGTACACGGCGCCCATGCCGCCCTCGCCGAGCTTGCGCGTGATCTCGAAGCGGTCCACGAGCTTGCGGCCGACCATCGCGTCGGGACGCGCGAGGGCCTCCACGCGCGCGGCCACGCGCTCCTTGGAGCTGCCGGTCAGCTCCTTGGCGGCCAGGTCGTCCTGCCGCAGGGTCGGCGAGAGCGCCTCTTCACGCATGACTCTGCGACGCTGGATGGGGGTGAGAGCGTTGGGTCCCAGGCCGGTCGGGGCCGCGGCGGCCGGGGTCGCGGCCGGGGTCGCCGCGGCGCCGGCGGCCGGATGCGCCCCGGCCGGCTTCGCGGTGGGCGGCGGCGCCGGCGGCGCCGCCATGGTCGCGGCGCTGCGGGCATCTGCCCGGGCCGCGGCCGCGTCAAGAGAGGCGCCGTCGCGCGGGCAGACCGCAGTCCCCGCGGGGAAGCTCTCGTGGCACTGCGGACACGTCAGCATGGAGGCACGCCCGTCCGGGGGAGCCCGTCCGGGGACGACCGCTCTCTGCCCGAGCGGCGACCTGCCTGAATCCTCGCCTCCGGCGGGACCCGTGTCAAGGCGAGGATCCCCTCAGAGCCGCGTGCTGCGCAGCCGCAGGCTGTTGGCGATCACCGACAGCGACGAGAGCGCCATGGCGGCCGAGCCGATCATGGGTCCGTGCGCCGTCATCACTCCGGCTGCAGCCAGGGGGACCGCGACCAGGTTGTAGGCCAGCGAGAAGGCGAGGTTCTGCTTGATGATGCGGAGCGTGTGCCGGGAGAGCGCGAGCGCGTCCGCGACGCCGTGCAGGTCCCCGCGGCCGAGCGTGATGGGCGCGGCCTCGATGGCCACGGCCGCGCCGCCGCCCATGGCGATGCCCACGTCGGCGGCCGCCAGCGCGGGCGCGTCGTTGATGCCGTCGCCCGCCACGGCGACCACCCAGCCCTGGCCCTTGAGCTCGTTCACGATCTGCGCCTTGTCCTCGGGGTGCACCTCGGCGCGGTAGTCGGTGATCCCCACCGCCGCGGCGATGGCCGCGGCCACGGCGCCCTGGTCGCCGGTGAGCATCACGACCTCGATGCCCGCGGCCTTCAGGCGCGCCACGGCGTCGGCCGCGCCGGGCTTGATGCGGTCGGAGACGCCGAAGACGCCGCGCACCGCGCCGTCCAGCATGGCGTAGACCGGGGCGTGGCCCGGCACTGCCGGGCCTTCGGCCTCGTCGAGCGCGGCCTGGTCCGCGCCCTCGGCGAGGAGCAGGTCGCGGGTGCCGAGGACCACGCGCCGGCCCGCGACCTGGCCTTCCACGCCGAACCCCGCGCGCGCCAAGAAAGCCGTGACCTCGCCGGGGGTTGCGCCACGCGACTCGGCGTAGGCGCAGAGCGCGCGGCCGATGGGGTGCTCGGAGCGCGACTCCACGGCGGCGACCGCGTCGAGCAGCTCGCGGGTGGCCTCCTCCGAGGTGTCGCCCTGGGGGCTGAAGTCCACGACCGCCGGCCGGCCCTCGGTGATGGTGCCGGTCTTGTCGAGCACCACCAGGGTGACCTCGTGGGCGCGCTCCAGGGTCTGGGCGTCGCGGACGAGGATGCCCCTGCGCGCGGCACGGCCCACGGCCACCATGATGGCGGTGGGCGTGGCCAGGCCGAGCGCGCACGGGCACGCGATCACGAGCACGGTCACGGCCGGGATCAGGGCGCGCAGGAGCGCGCCGGGCTCGGCCGCGAGTCCCAGGTAGCGCGCGAGGAAGACCGCGAGTGCGCCCACGATGATGACGGGCACGAACACGGCCGAGACCCGGTCGGCGAGGCGCTGGGCCTGGGCCTTGGAGCCCTGCGCCTCCTCCACCAGGCGGGCGATGCGCGCGAGCGTGGTGTCCTCGCCGACGTGCGTGACGGCGCAGTCGAGCACCCCGGTCTGGTTGATGGTGCCGCCGGTGACGGCGTCGCCCGGGGCCTTCTCCACCGGCAGGGGCTCGCCCGACAGGAGCGCCTCGTCCACGGCGCTCTCGCCCGAGCGCACCACGCCGTCGGTGGGGAGGCGCTCGCCCGGCAGCACGCGGAAGCCGTCGCCGGGCACCTAGCTGGAGACGGCCACGTCGCGCGTCGTGGCCCCCTCGAGCAGGTGCGCGACGTCGGGGCGCAGCATCACCAGCTCCGCGATCGCCGCGGAGGTCCGGCCCCGGGCGCGCTCCTCCAGCCAGCGCCCGCCGAGCGCGAAGGCGACGATGAACGCCGCGGTCTCGAAGTACACGCCGCCCGCAGGCGCGCGGAGGAACGCCCAGGTGCTGTAGCCGAAGGCCACGGCCGAGCCCAGGGCGATGAGGGTGTCCATGTTGGCGGCCGCGTGGCCGGCCTGCCGGAGCGTCGCGCCGAAGAAGCGTCGCCCGGCGCCGAGCAGCACCACCGCGGTCAGGATGAGCTGCGTCCAGCCGGACGCTTCGCCGTGCGAGGTCATGGCGAGGCCCATGACCACGGCGGACAGGCTCAGGGCCAGGAGGAAGTGCGCGCGGGTGCTCGCGGCGCCGGAGCGCGGGGCGGCGCCGGGGGCCCGTCCCGCGGCCACCCGCACCCGGGCGCCGTAGCCGGCGCCCGCCACCGCCTTCGTGATCAGGCGCAGGTCCACCGCCGCGGCGACCTCCACCATGGCGCTGCGGCTGGCGAGGTTGACGCTGACGTGGCCCACGCCGGGCACCCGGCCGATGGCCTGCTCGATGCGGAGGACGCACGAGGCGCAGGTCATCCCCTCGAGGTCGAGGAGCACGCGCCCACCGGCTGCGACCGCGGCCCCACCGGCGCCCTCGTCGCCGGCCGCCGCCGCGCCCTGCGCCTTGGCCTCGAGGTAGCGCTCCAGCTCCGCGTCGGACCGGGGCGCCAGCCCGGGGGGCTGGCGCGCGAAGGCGCCGGCGCCGCGCGTGGCGCCGGTCCGCTTCTGCTCCGAGTGCAGCGGCGTGATGGTGAGCTTCGACGGCGTCGGCGTCGGCTGCGAGGTCTCGTGGAGCACGAGCTTGGGCAACGCCATCTTCGGCGGCGGCGGCGGCAGGTGCTCGGGCTGCGGGATGGCCGGCGCGACCGGGTGAGCCAGGTAGCTCTTGGGCTCCGCGGCGAAGGCCGCGCGGTGCTCGGGGCCGCAGAAGTAGAACTTGTCGCGGCCATAGATCATGACCGAGCGGGCGCGCAGTGGGTCCACGGCGGCGCCGCACACGGGGCAGGAGCGGGAAGGCGAGTCCATCGGACGCTCGCGAAGAGGCTGGGGCCTATTATATGGATTGCCGGCCGCGGTGCCATCCTGGTTCCTCGTGGTCACGAGCCGGCGCCAGCGACGCCGCGCGCGGGGGCATGCGCCCGGGGTCTGAGGCGGGACGGCGGCCCGGGCTCAGGCCTCCGGCAGCGCGGCGGCGAGCACTTCCTCAAGGATCTCCGCGGCCGAGCGGATCAGCCCGACGCACACCCGGTCGAAGACGCCGCTGTCATGGGCCGCACGGATCTTCTCGGGCGTGTCGATCGCGCACCCGATGAGGTCGCGGCAGACCACGGTGCCGTGGCGCGCCTCGAACCGGGCGACCAGCTGCTGCACGCGCTGCTTGGTCGCGAACTTGGCCGCGGGGTCGTCCGCCACCGTGCGCCCGTGCGCCAGGCCGATCACCATCATCGCACCGGTGACCGCGCCGCAGGTCTTGCCCAGGCCGCCCATGCCGCCGCCGAGCGCGTCGCCGAGCCTCAGCGCCAGGTCACGGCGCAGGCCGTAGCGCTCAGCGTAGGCGCCGAGCACGGACTGGGAGCACGAGAAGCCTTCCTCGAAGCAGCGGATGGCCTGCTCGATGTCGCTCATGGCGCTCCCTCCGGGTGGCCGGCCGGCCCGCGGCCTACTGTGCCACGAGATCGGGCCGTTGTCGCCGCCGCGGCATCACCGCGTCGTGCCGCCGCGCCGCCTTTCGCCGCGCCGCCTTGACGCCGCGCCCATTACCTGGAATACCTACGCGGTACCGCGTAGG
>JACRCY010000332.1 GCA_016218785.1 Deltaproteobacteria bacterium | reverse complement strand
TTGTCGAGCTGCGAGATGGGGCAGAAGGCGCGCACCCCGGCGACCTGCACCTCGACCCCTCCCTGGTTGACGCCCGTGACCATGCCCTCCACCGGCACGCCCGCGGCGAACGCCTGCTGGAGCTCGTTCTTCGCGTCGGGCCCGCGCCCCAGCGTGCGCTTGAGGACCACGCAGCCGGCCTTGCCGGCGTCGACCACGCGCGCCTCGAGCAGGTCGCCCACCGCCACTGTCACCTTGCCGTCGGCGTCGAGGAGCTCCGCGATGTCGAGCATGCCGTCACTCTTGGCGCCGAGGTCGACGAACACGGCCTCCCGGCTGATCGAGACCACCGGCGCCTTCACCATCTCGCCGACCCGGTAGGTGCGGCGCTGGCTCTGGTCGGGGTTCTGCTGCTCGTACTCCTGGAGGAGTGCCGCGAAGTCTTCGGTGTCGTTGCTCTCTGGGGCCATGGCGGGGGTAGTGTAGCCGATGTGCGGCGAGCGCAAGCGGCCCCAGGAGGACGGCGGCCGGCCGCCACCAGAGCGCTGACCGCCTCCGCCGGCCGTTCGCGCGACTCTGCGCGACTCTGCGCCGTCGCCGGCCATGAGGGGCCGGCACGACGGCTACGCGGAGATCAGCTCCAGGTGTCCGCGTTCCGCGCCGGTCACCGCACCGACTGGGATCTTCCGGTCGAAGGTCGCCAGCCGGCCCCCGTTGTGCCGGGCGAGACCGAGCAAGTAGACGTCCGTCACCTGCCGGTGCGTCAGCGGCGCGCCGGCGCGAAACAGACGCCGATCGCGCAGCGAGATCTCGTCGGGCCAGAACGAGTGGTGGCCGCTCTGGCAGAACTGTTCCAGTCGTCGCGTGATCGCGGCCGGCGGCTCGTGCACCCCGGTGTAGGCCGGGTTCGAGAGGATGCGCACCAGGCCATTCTCCGTGAGGGGGCAGGTCGCCCACCCCGATGGACGATTGACGGCGAACCATGCATGGGCCGCCTCGTGGTGGATGTGGTCGGGGTCGAAGAGCGCGACCAGCACGTTGACGTCCAGCAGGGAGACGCTCACGGCTCGTCACGCAGGCGGTTCACCAGCTCCATCGTGGGACGCGGGCTCCCTTTCCGGCGTCGGGCGAGCAGCGGAACGCCGTTGCGCACGCGCGGCGCGCGGCTCGACCCCAGCGACTTGCGGGCGAGCTCCGAGAGCGCGCGCCCGGTGGTGGTGGCGCGATTGGCCGCGATCTCCTTGGCCGCCTGGAGCACGTCGTCATCGATGTCCAGCGTGGTCCTCATGGGTGTAACATCATGCATCACGCATCTGATGTCAAGCCCTGGCGCAGGCCCGCCCTACCCCCCACCCGGTGGCCGGACCACCGCCGGGCCGGGCCGCCGCGCCACCGGGGCGGAGGGCCGGCGGCCCGACCCGAGCGACTTGCGTGCGAGCTCCGAGAGTACGCGCCCGGTGGTGGTGGCCAGACGACCCGCCTGCTCCTTCCTGGTGCCCTGGTGCCAGCGTCGAGGCGCGATCAAAGCGTGACGCGGGGGTAGTAGTCCCGCTTGGGCTTGCGCGGCGGCGTGGCGCCGGGCCTGGGGGGCGGGGCGGCCGGCTGGGTCGCGGCGGGCCGCGGCGCGCCGGGGCTGGCCGCGGTGTCCTTGCCGGCGAGGAGGATCTTGAGGGCCTCCAGTTGCTCGCCCGAGCGCTTCACCCAGTCGTTGTCGACGCCGGTGCGCTCGGCCATCTGGACGTTCTTCTCGTGCACCTTGATGGCGTTCTCGAGGAGCGGCCGCATGTACTGGCGGACCTGCTCGACGTAGGCCTTGAGGACCTCCTCGTAGGTGATGCCCGCCGCCTTGGCGCGGCGCCGCAGATCGCCGTGCGGGATGGGCGCGCCCACCACCGCGTCGTAGAACTCGCGGTAGAGCGCCCCGACCTGGAAGCCCGAGGCGGTGGCCCAGTGGGGGTTGCGCACGTTGATGGTGGCGATGTAGCGCCCCTGGGCGGTGAGCAGCAGCCGCGCCTTGGCCTCGAGGTCGCGCTCCATCTGCTTCTCGGGCAACCGGATGGGCTGGCGCTTGAACTCCTCACGGGGGATCTCGGCGAGGTAGTAGTGGGCCATGGCCAGGAAGAAGTCCGCGTCGAGGCGCTGCTCCTGGTCGGCCTTCCGGTAGAACCCGATGGTCTCGCGGAAGGTGCGCTCGGCGGCCGCCTGGTCCTTCAGCTGGTACTGCGCGTAGCCGCGCCGCACCATCGCCTCGACGCGGTCGGCGGGGGCGAGGTCGCCGCGGCCCTCGAGCCGCGCGAAGACCTAGGCCGAGGCCGCCTGGTTGTCGGCCTCCGAGTAGCAGGCGCCGAGGTGGAAGAGCGCGTCGATGGCGTCGCGGGGGGACCTGGCGCGGTCGGCGGCGGTCTTGAAGCGCGCCACGGCACCGGCCCAGTCGCGCCGGGCCTCGTGGGCCAGGCCCGCGTTGTAGAGCGACGGCACCACGTAGCGCGAGTCGGGGAACTCGCGCACGAGGCGGTCGTAGGTGGCGCTGGCCTGCTCGAAGCGCCGGGCCTGCAGGTGGGCGCCCGCCTGCTCGAACAGCCCGGCGGCGTCGAAGACCTCGTACTCCCGCTTGCCGTCCTTCATCCGGGCCACCACCTGGATGGGCTCCATCACCAGGGTGGTCACCGCGGCCTGCGGTTGGGACGCCGGCGCGCCCGCCCGGGGGCCGGCCGGCCGGGCCGCGGGCGCGAGGGGCGCCCCGCACCCCCCGAGCACGAAGGCGGCGAAGGCGGCGAGACCCCCGAGACAGCCTGCTGTGCCTCTCACGTCCATAGGTGACACCCCTCGGGGCGCCCGGTTCCCGGCGGAGAGGCCCCGGGGGCGCTACCCCGCGACGACCTTGACCAGGAGCCGCCGGCTGCGCGGCCCGTCGAACTCGCAGAAGAACACCGCCTGCCACGTGCCGAGGCAGAGCTTCCCCCCGTCGAGCGGCACCATCTGGCTGCTCCCGACCAGGCTCGCCTTGATGTGGGCGTCGGCGTTCCCCTCGCTGTGGCGGAAACCGGCATCCTGGGGAATGAGACGCGCGAGGTGCCCCAGAAGATCCGTGCGCACGTCCGGATCGGCGTTCTCCTGGATGGTCACCCCGGCCGTGGTGTGCGGGCAGTAGATGTAGGCCAGCCCCGCCTCGACGCCGATGCGCCGCACCGCCGCGCGGACCAGCGTGGTGACGTCGATCATCTCCTCCCGACTCGCGCTGCGGACGGCGATCTCTTCGAGGTGGGTTGCCATGCCGTCTCGGTAGCACCGGCGAGCGTTGAGATCAAGCGCCCGGGGTGGTACACATGCCGCGTGAATCCCACCTCGCTGATCCCGCACCGGCCGCCGTGGCTGGTGCTCGACCGGATCGAGGTCGAGGGGGAGGAGGCGCGCGGCGTCAAGCTCGTGTCGGCCGGCGACCCGCTCACGCCCGATGGCGCGCTGCCCGAGGCCCTGGTGGTCGAGGCGCTGGCGCAGGCGGCGGCCGCGGTCCTGGGGGCGCAGGTCGCGGCGGGCGGCGGCACCCCCGGCGCGCACCGCGGGTACCTGACCGAGATCCGCGACCTCGCCTTCACCGGGCGGGCGCGCGTGGGCGGCCGCCTGGAGCTGCGGGCGCTGCGCACCCGCTCGCTCGGGCGCCTGCATCGCTTCGCCGCCCTCGCCGTGTGCGACGGCGTGCCGCTGGCCCGCGGGGAGCTGGGCTTCGCGGTGGAGGCCGTCCCGTGAGCGGCGTCTGCGTCGTCGTCCCCGCGCTCGAGTGTGGCCGCACCGTGGCCGCCGTCGTCGCCGGAGTGCGCGCCACGGTGCCGGGGGTGCCGGTGGTGGTGGTGGACGACGGCTCGCACGACGACACCGGCGCGCGCGCGGCCGCGGCCGGCGGGGTGGTCCTGCGCCACGCCCGCCGCGGCGGCAAGGGCGCGGCCCTGGCCACCGGCTTCGCCTGGGCGCTCGCCCGCGGGCACGACGCCGTGGCCACCATGGACGGCGACGGGCAGCACGCGCCCGGGGAGCTGCCCACGCTGCTCGCGGCGCATCGGCGCGAGCCGGAGGCGCTGGTCATCGGCGCGCGGGCGATCGCGCGGCCGGACGGCCCCATGCCGCCGCTGAACCAGCTCGGCAACCGCTTCAGCACCTACTGGCTCGGCCTCTTCGCGGGCCAGCCCGTCGGCGACTCCCAGTCGGGCTTCCGCGTCTACCCGCGGGCCGTCCTCGCGGAGCCGCCGCGCACGACCGGCTTCGAGGTCGAGAGCGAGCTGCTGCTGCGGGCCGCCCGGCTGGGCCTCAGCATCCGGCCCGTGACCATCACCACCATCTACCAGCCGCCCGCGGCGCGCACGTCGCACTTCCGCCCGGTGACCGACACGCTGCGGATCATCGCGCTCGTGCTGCGGCAGACCCGATGGCCCGCCGCGCGCTAGGCCACCCCTCCTGGGTCGTGGCACTGGCCGCGGGCCTGCTCGCGGCCGCCTGCGGCCCCGCGCCCCCCTTCGCGGCGACGCCTCCGCCCCCGGGTGCCATGACGTGGCGCACGCTGCGCGCCGAGCACACGACGGTGGTGACCGCGCGGCTGCCCGACGGTCGCACCGAGCGCCGTCGGGTGCGCGGCCTGCTGGCCGTGGCGCGGCCCGACCGGCTGCGCCTCCGCGCGCTCGGGCCCGGTGACGTGACGCTGTTCGATCTCCTCGACCGCGACGGCACCTGCGTCGTGGTGAACGGCCCGGGCGGCGCGTCCCCGCCGCCCGAGAGCATCATGGCGCGGGTGCTCACGGCCCTGTGCCACGACCTGCGCGTCGCGTACCGCCTCGGGCCGGCGCCCGCGGGCGCGCGCCGGGTCAGCTACGGCGACTGGCGGCCCGTCGGCGCGTCGCGCGAGCCGTTCCGCATCCTGATCGAGGACGCCGCGGCCGGCTTCACCGCCGACATCACGGTCACGCGTCTGACCCTCGACGACGCGGTCCCGCCCGAGCTGTTTGCGCTCCCCTGATCCGGAGTGGTACTCTGGGCTCTCGTCGGTCGTCCCGACGGAGAGGACCATGAGACGGACCGTGCTCCTCGCGTTGCTCCTGTGCGTCGCCCCGGTGCTCGCCCAGCCGACGAAGCCCGCGCGGCCGCCCGCGGCCCCGCCCGCAGCGCCGCCACCCGCGGCCGCGACCTCGCGCATCGTCAAGTTCGAGCCGACCAGGGGGCTCCCCGGCACCCGCGTGCGCGTGTTCGTGCTGGGCCTCGCGGCCACCGACACCATCCTCTACGGCGGCAAGCCCGTGCCGGAGATCGAGCGCACCCCGGCCTCGGTCGACGTGGTCGTGCCGCCGGGGGCGAAGTCGGCCTTCTTCGCGGTCAAGTCGCCCGCGGGGACCTCGGTCGCGCGCGAGCGCTTCGGCGTCGTGAAGCCGCCCGTGATCGTGAGCTTCGCCCCGCTCTACGGCCCGCCCGGCGCCCGCGTGGAGATCGCCGGCACCGGCTTCGAGCCCGGCGACACGGTGAGCTTCGACGGACGCCTCGCGAAGACCATCGAGAAGATGACCGCGACGAAGCTCGTCGTGCAGGTGCCCGAGGGCGCGCGCTCGTCGGTCTTCACGGTACAGCGCATGGGCATGAGCTTCCCCGGCCGCAAGGCCTTCGAGGTGGTGCTGCCGCCCGTGCTCACCGGCATCGAGCCCACCGAGGGGCTGCCGGGCGCGAAGGTGCGGCTCACCGGGCAGCGCCTGACCAAGGACGCCAAGGTCACGATGGCGGGCAAGCCGATGAAGATCGTCGGGCGCGAGGGGGAGGAGTCGCTCCAGGTGCAGGTGCCGGCCGGCGTGGTCTCCGGCGCCATCGCGGTGCAGACGCGCGGCGGCCGGGCCACCGCCCCGGTGATGTTCCTGATCGTCACCGCGTCCGAGGTCCTGGGGGTGTCGCCGCCCGCCGGGCGCCCCGGCGCGCAGGTGACCATCCGCGTGAGCGTCATCACGGGCCGCGACCGCTTCTTCTTCAACGGCCGCGAGCTGAAGATCATCGGGCAGCCGCCCGAGGGCTATCTGGTCCTGATCCCCGAGAACGCGGTCACCGACTACATCGAGTGGGAGTCGTTCGGGGTGCGGAAGCGGAGCCGCTTCAAGTTCGAGGTGATCCAGCCGCCCATGCTGACGGGCATGCAGCCGCAGAGCGGCCCGCCCGGCACCCGCGTCGCCATCTCCGGCCGCGCGCTCGGTCCCGACGTGAGGGTCTCGTTCGGCGGCCTCGGCGTCCCGATCGTCGAGCGCAGCGCCGAGCGGCTCCTGGTCGTCGTGCCGAACGCGCCGTCGAACGTCTTCGAAGTGCGCGTCGGCAGCGCCGCGCCGCTGCGGACGCCGATGTTCAGGGTGCTCAGGCCGACGCCGATCGGACCGCCGCCGCCCGCGCCGCGCAGGTAGCCGTCGTCGCCGCACGTGAGTTGAAGGTCGCAGGTCGAGCGCGTTCAACCTTCCAACCTTCGACCTTGGACGGGACGGGCGTGCGGGGAGGTGGCGGGAGGAATGCGGTGAGAGCTACTTGCCTTTCAAGCCGCCGAGGGGATCGTCGCTGGTGGAGATCCCCTTGACCTTGGGTCCCTCCGGCTTGCCGGCCGCGGGACCGGCTGAGCGGCGGGCCGAAGCGGCGCGGGTCTTGGCGACGCGGCGCTCCTCGGCGGCCTCCCGTGCAGCCGCGGCCTCGGCCTGGGCCTTGGTGATGTCCTCGGCGCTCTTGAGCGAAGCGATCTTGCGAGTCAGCTCCTGATCGATCGTCTCGCGTTCCTTCTTGTACTCGTTGTTGGCGCGCTCGATCTCTTCCTTCTCGAGCTTGGCCGCGGCGGCCTGACGCTTGGCCTCGTTGGACTGCATGATGAGGTAGGTCATGAGACCGCCGCCGACGACGACCAGGCCGCCGATGATGCCGAAGATGAGCCCGAGCGGCGGCTTCTTGGCGTGGGCCATGGCCATCGACTCGGCCTCGATGCGCTTGGCCGCGAGGTGCGCCTCGGCCTCGATGCGGGCGCGGCGCTCGGCCTCCTGCAGCCGGAGCTGGCCCTCGACCGACTCCCTGCGGAGCCGCTCCTCCTCGGCCCTGCGCGCGGCCTCCTCCGCGGCGCGCTTCGCCTCCTCGGCGCGGCGCCGGGCCTCCTCCTCGTCGCGCTTCTTGCGCTCAGCGCTCTCAAGCCGGAGTTGCTCGTCCGTCTCTTCCTGCTTGACCCGGTCTTCCTCGATCTGACGTAGCTCGGAGAGTGCGATGAGTGCGGAGTTGTCCTTGCGCTCAGCCATCTGGCTCCCTCGATCCGCGCCCGTCGTGGGCGCAGAGCCTCGTTTCGCAGGTGATGTACTTATCATGGGCCACTCCCCGGATCAACACAATGTGGTTCGGACCAGTCGAGGCTGTTCGAGGCTAGTTGCTACGAAGGTAGGACCCCGGGCGAACGTGATGCTTGGCCCGGAGCAACGGAGGAACGGACTAGATGCCGAGGAGCTTCTTCAGCTCGTCGTCGGCCTTCTTCTTCGGCTTCGCGGGAGCCGCGCCGTCCTTGGCCGCCGGGCTGGCCGCTGCCTTGGCGCGCCGGCCATGCCGGCCCACGCGCTTCTTGCCGTTCTTGCCGACCTTGTCGTCCTTGTCTGCGGTCGCCGGCGTGGCTGCAGAGCCAGGATCCGCCGCCGGGGTGGGAGCGGACGCGGGAGCGGCCGCTGCGGCGAGGGATGGGGTGGGGCCCTGGGGCCCCATGGGCGCTGCCTGCGGCGCGTAGGCTTTCACGAGCACGATCGCCACCACGATGGCGGTGAGTGCCACGAAGCCAACTCCGCCCAGGATCGCCAATTGGAGCTTCTTTGCCGACCGCTTCGGCGGCGGCATCAGGACCGCGTAGTTGATCTCCACTCTCCTCCTCCTCAGATGGGCCCATTACAGACTAAGCAATCCGCGTTCCAAGGTCAATTCCAATTAGATCGCATATTTGGACGATCCGATCTGGTGACTTTTCCCCCAGGGGCGTTCGGCCATGGGCTGGCCGTGGGAGCAGGGGATCCGCGCGGCTTCCATCGGCCAGGATCAGCCGCCCGATGCAACCCCGCGTGTCGTCGGGCAGAAATCCGTTGCCTCGCGTCCGCTTTTCGCGTAGGGTGGTCCGCCGGCGCGTTCCTTGCGGCCGAGCTGAGCTGCGAAAACCTGGGGTCTAGACCCCCAGGGGGAGCTTGACCTACACCGATGGGCGGCAAGGGTTTCGTCGATCTCCACTCCCACGTGCTGCCTGGCGTGGACGACGGCGCGCGCTCGCTCGATGAGTCGCTGCTGATGCTGCGGGCGCTCCACGACGTCGGCTTCCGCGTCGTGTGTGCCACGCCCCATCAGAAGGCGGACACCTTCCCGGCCACCACCGAGCAGATCGCGCAGGCGCTGGCCGACGTGCGTCGCGGCCTGGCCACGGAGCTCCCGGCCATGGAGCTGTCCCTTGGTGCCGAGAACTACTTCGACGAGTGGTTCTACGACCGGGTGCAGGACCTCTCCCTCCCCTGCTACGACGGACGCAAGGCGTTTCTCGTGGAGCTGACACCGGGAGCGGCGCCGCCGCGGCTCGAGGATTTGCTGTTCGGCCTGCGCACCAAGGGGCTGCTCCCGGTGCTGGCCCACCCGGAGCGCTACCGCGACCTCGTGCGTGACGAGGAGCGCCTGCAGCGGGTGGCGCGGGTGGCGGCGCTTGTGGTAGATCTTGCCGCGCTGGGCGAGCTGTTCGGCTCGGGCCCGGCGCGACAACTCGTGACCTCGGGACTGGCCCACGCGGCGGCCTCGGACATGCACGCCGCGTCCGACAAGCGTTCGATTGCACGCGGCCTGGCCTGGATCGAAAAGAAGCTTGGCTCGGCAGCGCTGGTCAGGCTGCTGGTGGAGAACCCCCGGAGGATCCTGGTCGGCGAGCTGCCCGACTGAGGGAGGAGACGCGAATGCAGAAGCTCATGGGCCGGATCAAGAAGCACGACGTGCAGGTCGCCGTCATCGGCATCGGCTACGTCGGCCTGCCGCTGGCCGTCGAGGTGGCCCGCGCCGGGTTCAAGGCGGTCGGATTCGACAAGAGCGCCGAGAAGGTCGCGGCGGTGAACGCCGCGAGGTCGTACATCGGCGACATCTCCGACGAGGTGCTCGCGCCGCTGGTGAAGTCGGGCAAGCTCAGCGCCACCACCGACCCCAAGGTCTTCGACGCCGCCGACGTGGTCATCATCTGCGTGCCCACGCCGCTCAACAAGACCAAGGACCCCGACAACTCCTTCATCGTGGACGCGGCCGAAGAGTTGCTGCCCCACCTGCACCGGGGGCAGCTGGTCATCCTCGAGTCGACCACGTTCCCGGGCTTCACCCGCGAGGTGCTGCTGCCCAAGCTCGCCGAGTCGGGGCTCAAGGTCGGCGAGGACTTCTTCCTCTGCTTCTCCCCCGAGCGCGTCGATCCGGGCAACCCGAAGTACCACACGCGCAACACGCCCAAGGTCGTGGGCGGCACCACTCCCGCCTGCACCCAGGCGATCACGGCGCTCTACGGCGAAGTCATGGAGCGGGTGGTCCCGGTCCAGTCCACCGACTCGGCCGAGATGGTCAAGCTCCTCGAGAACACCTTCCGCGCCGTCAACATCGGCCTCGTCAACGAGGTCGCCATCATGTGCCAGAAGCTCGGCCTGGACACGTGGGAGGTCATCGAGGCCGCCGCGACCAAGCCCTTCGGCTTCATGTCGTTCCACCCCGGGCCCGGCCTCGGCGGGCACTGCATCCCCGTCGATCCGCTCTACCTCTCCTGGAAGCTGAAGACGGTCAAGTACAACGCCCGCTTCATCGATCTCGCCGACACCATCAACTCGGCCATGCCCGAGGTGGTGGTGCAGCGGGTGGCGGACGCGCTCAACGAGGCGAAGAAGTCGGTCAAGGGATCCCGCATCATGGTGCTCGGCGTCGCCTACAAGCGCGACATCGACGACATGCGCGAGTCGCCGGCCCTCGACGTCATCGAGCTGCTCCTGCGCCGGGGCGGCGACGTCTGCTACCACGACCCCCACGTGCCCGCGCTGCGTGTCGACGGGCACCAGCTCAAGAGCGTGCCGTTCGCGCAGCTCGAGACCTACGACTGCGTGGTGATCGTCACCGACCACTCCACCATCGACTACGAGCGCCTGGTGAAGGAGGCGAAGCTGGTCTTCGACACCCGCAACGCCACGCGCGCGGTGCGCGACCAGGTGCGCGGTACCCTGATCCGGCTGTGAGCCGGCACCGGCGGAATCCACGTTGGCGCCTTGCCCTGAAGCTCGCCGCGACCCTCGCGTTCACGGCCTCCTGCGTCTGGCTCGCCTTCCCGCAGGCCGCGGCCTTCGCGCAGCTCGAGCGCGGGCTCGCGCTGGTCGACTTGACCTACGTGTGGCTCTACCTGCCGACGGCGCTGGTCATGCACCTCTTCCGCGCCTGGCGCTGGGAGTTCCTGCTCCGCCCCTTGGGCGCGCACGTGCCGTTCTGGCGCCTGCTCGCGGTGTCGTCGATCGGCTTCATGGCGATCCTGGCGCTGCCGATCCGGCTGGGGGAGTTCGTGCGCCCCTACCTGGTGGCCGCGTCGGGCCCCGACGGGCTCCGCCTGGCGGGGCCCATCGCGGGAGGGGAGGGGAACCCGCATGGGGTTCCCCTCTCGATCGAGCAGGGGCGCCTGCGCATGAGCGCCGCGCTCGGCTCCGTGGCGGTGGAGCGGACCGTCGACGGGCTGCTCGTCTCGCTGTACCTCTTCGTGTCGTTCCTCTTCCTGCGCGGCCCGCACGCGGGCGAGGCGCGGGTCGTCGCGTGGGCGAGCTTCGGCCTGTTCGCGGCGGCCACGGGCTACATCGCGCTGGGGGTGCGCTGGCCCGACGGCGTGCTGCGCTGGACCATGCGACTGACCCTCCTTCAGCGCCTGGCGCCGCGCCTCGCCGACCGCCTGGCCCACGTGGTACGCGGCGTCATCGACGGGTTTCGCTCGCTCCGGGACGCGCGCAACTTCGCCATCTTCGTGGTGATGTCGGTGCTCTACTGGGGCATGAACGGCTTCGGCATGTGGGTGCTGGCGCGGGGCTTCGGCCTCGGGCTCTCGCTCGACGGCGCCTTCGCGACCATGTCGGTCGTCGCGGCCGCCATCACGCTGCCCAACACGCCGGGGCTGGTGGGGCAGTTCCACGCCGCGGGCAAGTTCGCGCTGCTCCTCTATCTGCCGGCGGCCCTGGTGGAGACGCAGGGGATGGCCTACGTCGTCACGCTCCACGCGGTCCAGGGCGCCTGGTACATCGGGGCCGGCGTGCTGTGCATGCTCATCACGTCGGTCTCGATGGGGCGCGTCATCCGCGCCGCGCGGTCCGCGGCGGCGGAGTCCGCGGCGGAGCAGCCCGCCGCGTCGGAGCCCGGGCGGTGAGCCCCGGGCGCCGCGCCGCGTGGGTGGTGGCCCTGGCGGGCCTCGGCGCCGCCTGCTCGGCGCCGGTCCTGCCCGAGCCCCTCCGGCGCGCGGAGCGCTTCGAGCACGACGGCCGCCGCGAGGAGGCGCTCACGGCCTACGCCGAGGAGCTGCGGGCCTGCGGCTCGAACCAGCCCCGCTGCGGCATGGCCGCCATCGGCCGCGCGCGGCTCCTCGAGCGCATGGGCCGCACCGAGGAGGCGATCCAGGCCTACGAGGCGGTCCCGCGGCTCGACGCCCACGGCCGCACGCCGGCGCGGGGCCTCTACCGCGCCGCGGAGCTGGCGGCGCGCCAGGGCGACCTGCAGCGGGCGCTGCGGGATGCGTGGCGCGCGATCCACGAGTACCCCAACACGGTCCCGGCCGAGGACGCGGTGCGGCTGCTCGTCGTGCGCATGCGCCAGGCGGGGCGCGCCCGCGAGCTGGCCGAGCAGCTCGGCCGGGCCGCCGCGCGCGTGAAGGGGGCCGACGTCGCCGACAACCTCCTCCTGGCCCAAGGGGACCTGCTGGAGCGGGACCTGGACGACCCCGCCGGCGCGATCCGCATCTGGGACCACCTGGTGGCGCTCTACCCGCGCAGCAGCCTCTACGACGACGCCATGTGGCGCGCCGGCCAGACGGCGCGGCGCCTGGGCGACTTCCATGGGGCGATCGAGCGCCTGCGGGTGATCACGAACCAGCGGCGCATCGCCTTCTTCACCGGCAGCTACATCTCGGAGTGGCTCGACGACGCCCTGCTGCTCATTGGCCGCATCTACCGCGACGACCTCAAGGACCCGGGCCACGCGCTGCACGCCTTCGCCGACCTGCGCGACAACTTCAAGACTTCGGTCCTGCGGGACGACGCCCAGCTCGAGATCGCCCGCACCCACGTCGGCACGGGCGACCTGGCCCGCGCGTGCGCGGCCTTGGGCCGCCTCCGCCAGGACTTCCCGAGGAGCAAGCACAACCGCTTCGCGGGGGCCGAGTTGCGCGCCAGGGCGGGGTGCCGGTGAGCCGGGCGCGTTCGCCGCGTGGCCCGCGCGCGGCCCGCGGGGCCCCCCCGGCGCGTCCGTGCCTCGACCCGCGGCGCGTGGCCGTGGCCTCGGTCGGCGCGGAGGCGGTGCTCCTCGACCTGCAGACCTACGACGCCGCTCGCGCCAACGCGGCCGCAGCGTTGATCCTGCGACTGGCCGACGGCCGCCGCGACGAGGCGGCCCTCGCCACGGCGCTCGCCGCGGCCGCTGGCGTGCCGCTCCGGCGGGCGCGGGACGACGTGCGCCGCCTGGTGCGCGCCCTGGCCCGGCGCGGGTTCCTGACGCCGGGGGCGGGGTGAGCCGTGCGCGTCTGGTCGGCCCCCCTCGAGGTCTTCCTCGGCGTCACCAACGACTGCAACCTGCGTTGCCGCCACTGCGGCGTGGCCTCGACCCGCGAGGTGGAGGCGCTCGACACGGCCGCCTGGCTGAGGATCATCGCCGAAATCCGGGAGCTGCAGGTCTTCGGCGTGCGGGTGACCGGCGGCGAGCCCTTCGTGCGGCCCGACCTGTGGACCCTGCTCGAGGCGCTCGACCGGCTCCCCCTGGCTCTGGCGCTCAACACCAACGGCACCCTGATCGACGAGGACCAGGCCGCGCGGCTGGCCCGACTGACGCGGCTGGACGACGTCATGGTCGGGCTCGACGGCGCCGACGATGACGCCTGTGCCGCGCTGCGGGGGACCGGCGTCTTCGCGCGCACGCTGGCCGCGCTCCGGCGCCTGGTGCGCCGAGGTCTGCCGACGAGCCTCTACTGCGTGGTGACGCGCCTCAACTTCAGGTCGCTCGACCGCGTGGTGGCCCTGGCCCGGGACCTCGGCGTGCCGCGGGTCAACCTCGACCTCCTGCTCCCGGGCGGGCGGGCGCTCACCCACTACGCCGCGCTGGCGCTCGCGCCCGCCGAGCTGCGCGAGGCCTACGATCTGGCGGCCGCGCTGGCCGGTCGCGCCGAGGCCCCAGCCCTCTCGGGCGCGCTGGTCGAGATGCCCGCGGTCCTCGCCGCGGTCGCGGCGGCGAGGCCGACGGAGGGGCCCGGCGGCCTGATGACCGGCTGCAACGCGGGGGTGCGCGCGATCTCGATTCGCCCCGACGGGCGCGTGGTCCCATGCGACCGGATGTGGGACTACGTGGTCGGCGACCTCCGCCACGAGTCGCTCGGCCGGGTGTGGCGCGACTCGCCCGCGCTGGCCGCGCTCCGCCGGCGG
>JACRCY010000331.1 GCA_016218785.1 Deltaproteobacteria bacterium | reverse complement strand
CGGTGGTCTCCCACACCCGGTTTCGCGACTACTAGCGAAGCTGACCTCGACAACACCAAGCCCGCGTGCCGACGCCGCTTCAGGCCGAAGATGAAGGCGTCCATATGGGCCCACGGTGGCTGAACGCAAGGCGGGTCCGGCGTGGCTCCTCGGCGTGGACACTGCTACCTTCCTCGTCGGCGTGGTCGGCTTGGAGGTAACGTAGCTGGCCGCCCAGGCTGTTGCCGGCTGACTCCGCCCGCGCAGCTTCTCCAGCTACGGGACCGCGCACCTCTCCCTCTCGGCAGACCGCATCGCCGCTGGAGTCACGGTCGAGCCCGGCTACCGGCCGTGCCACCGAGGGCCGCCCGGAGGGAAACCGCTCGACCTTCTGGGAGCCCGCTGGGCCGATCCCAAACGCTCCGGTCGGGTCGGAAGGTTGGGGATGGTGTTCCAGAAGTGCCCCAGGCCGTTCTGGATCGTTCTGGGATGCTAAGACGGAACGAGCCCAGCCCCGCCGACAGCCCCGGCCCCAGCGCCCCTACCTCGACGCGCTGCGCCAGGAGCCACCGCCGCCCCCCGGACTCAGGGCCGCCGGGTCGCCTGCACAGCGAGGGCCCGGCAGAACTCCTCTACCTGCTCATCGGCTACCTCACCCGCGAGGTAGATGGGGTCGTCGACGAAGTCGTACCAGGACAGGAGCACGCGGTTGTCCCGGTACACCACGATGTGGTCGGCTAGTTCCGGCGCGGCGTGCTCCTCCGCCAGCTCGGCCAACCCGTTCATGGTGTCGCGGTCAACTGCTACGTGGAACACGACCTGCCTCGGCCAGCCGGTGCCGCGCTCGATCTTGGCCGTCGCCTCTACCGCGTGCGCCCCCAAGAACTCCTTGACCCGCGCGCTCGGCTTCCCCTCGACGAACAAGGTGGCCCCGTCTGGAAGAAGGGCGGGTAGCGCCTTGAAGAACACGGCCACGTCCACGCGGCCCGGGATCTCCCATTGGCGGGCCCCGGGATCGAGGGAGAGCCCTTCCCGCTGCTCGGCGGAGACGCCACCCAACAACTTGACCAAGAAGCCCCCCACGGTGGTCATGCCGTCGACCCGGCCTCACGCCACCGGCGGCATCTTGTTGATCAGCCGCCGCACGTCCAAATGCATGATCGCGTTCACCAGCGGCAGCCGCCCGATCTTCTCCAGGTAGGCGACCTCCGGGGGCAGGATCAGCACGGCGTACTCGTCCTCGTCGGGGAACGGCAGCAGGATGACCGGCGCGTACTCGTGCTGTTGGGCGGCCCGCCGGAGTTGCTCGGCGGGGACACCCAGAAGCGCCGCCCCCATTTTCACGGCCTTCACGAAGCTGATGCCGTCCGGCGCTTCGGGATCGACCACGAGCACGTCGAAGGGCTGGAAGGCCATGAGGGCGACCGCCTCCTCAGTGCCTCCCGCGCGGACGACCTTGGCTCCGTTGGCTTCGAGACTGACGAGCAGCCCCTCGTCCACGGAACCGAGGGCCAGCACCCGACGGCCCTCGACGTACGCGAGGTCGAGGGCCAAGGCGTCGCGGGGGATGCCCCGGGTGAAGTGCAGGGCCGAGGTCGCCAAGTCAGCGAATTGCGTTCTCATGCGGCCACCCGAATCACGCGAAGGCGCCTCGTCGACTGTAGCACGACAGGCACGAACGCATCCGGGCCCGTCGCCGCGCGCAACCAGTGCGGGGTGGAACCAGCGGAGCCGCTCGTTGTCCACTGTGATGAAACCGTCATCGCGCTCGACCACGGCGCGGCGCGGAGAGGCACAGCCATGAGCGTGTCCGTCGACAACCCTCGCGGAGGGAAGAAGTCCGTCAACTCTGACCTCGACCTCGTGCCGTACATCGACCTGCTCACCTGCATGGTCACCTTCCTGCTCATCACGGCGGTGTGGACGCAGCTTGCCCGCATCGACGTGACGCAGAAGACCGAGTCGGCGAACCGCGACGCCGTGACCGAGGCTCCGCCGCCGGAGACGAAGCTGGTCGTGATCGTCGATGAGGAGGGGTTCACGGTCGCGGGGAGTGCGTCCGCGGGCGGGCCGCAGCAGCTCGGGAAGAAGGATGGGCGCTACGACTTCGCCACCTTGCGGGCGGTGTTGCAGGAGGTGAAGCGGGCGTTCCCGGCCAAGCGCGACATCCAGATTGCCTCCGACGACGGCGTCGAGTACCAGTACCTCGTCGGGGTGATGGACACCGCGCTGGCAGCGGAGCTGCCGGACGTGGCGCTGACCGACTTGAGCGCGGCCCACCTGTAGATCGCGCCGCTCCGGTCATGCGCCCACGGCGCAGGAGTCGAAACCAAACTTGCCTTCGGCCGCGCGAGTCGATACTTTTGACCCCGTAGGTTACAACTCGTTCGCGGACAGCCAACTCAGGTTTCGACTCGTGCGGCCCTCGGAGTTCAGCAAGCAGCAGCGGGAGCGCCTGGTGAAGATCCCGGGCGGGCTGTGGGCGTTCGTGCCCCCGCCGCTGCCGCCGTCGCTCCCGTGGACGCCCGCGCTCGGGTCGGCGCTGGCAGAGGCGCAACGGGCGCTCGGCGTGCTCGCCGGGGTCGGGCGGCAGCTCCAGAACCCGCACCTGCTCGTGAAGCCGCTCCAGCGCCGCGAGGCCGTGGCGTCGAGCCGCATCGAGAACACGTTCGCCACGGTCAGGCAGCTCTTTCTGTTCGAAGCGGAGCCGACCACCGCGCCCGCAGGGTCGGACGTACGCGAGGTGGACAACTACGTCCGCGCCCTGGAGCACGGCCTCCAGCGGCAGCAGAAGCTGCCGCTGTGCCTGCGCCTCATCCGCGAGCTGCACGCCGAGCTGATGGCGGGCGTGCGGGGCGCGGAGCACACCCCGGGCGAGTTCCGGCGGGTGCAGAACTTCATCGGGCGCTCGTCGCAGCCGGAGCGGGCGACCTACGTGCCGCCGCCGCCCGCCGCGATGCTGGCCGCGCTCCACGACCTCGAAGCCTACCTCAACCGCGACGACGACCTGCCCCCGCTGGTGAAGATCGCGGCGGCGCACTACCAGTTCGAGGCGATCCACCCCTTCGTCGACGGCAACGGGCGCACCGGCCGCCTCCTCATCACGCTCATGCTCTGCACCGAGAGGCTGCTGCCGCAGCCGCTCCTCTACCTGTCGGCGTTCTTCGAGGCGCACCGCGAGGACTACTACCGCTGCCTGCTCGACGTGAGCCGCGCGGGCCGCTGGGCGGAGTGGGTCGAGTTCTTCCTCGACGGGGTGCGCGCCCAGTCCGACGACACGGTGCGCCGGTCCGACGCCCTACTGGAGCTGCGCCGCAGCTACCACCAGCAGTTCGAGTCCGCCCGCAGCTCGGCGCTCCTGCTCAAGCTGATCGACGAGCTGTTCGCCACGCCGGTGATGAAGGTGTCGCAGGTCGCCAGGTTTCTGCGCGTCTCCACGGTCGCGGCGCAGAAGACGGTCGAGAAGCTCGTGGGCGCGGGCATCCTCGTCGAGGTGACCGGCCGCAAGCGGCATCGGGTGTTCGCCGCCGGCGAGATCCTGCACGCGGTTGCCGGCGAGGAGCCCGACGAGGGCGACGCTTCGTGACCCACCATCACCGACGGGCAACACCCCGTGCAGTGCGCGTCACCGGGGCCTTCGTCAGCATCGCGCAGTGCAGCCCGCGTCCAGGTGCTCGGACAGTGGTTGGCCAACCACTATCTGCGTTCAGGAGCGTCCCAGTGACGCTGAATGAGGCGCGCAAGTGCGTAACATCTCAGGTAGACTGAGCACCGAGGCGGGTTCGACTCCCCCTCCTCGCACTTCCCGAGGGGGCAACATGAGACTGCTCTCCTGGTGCGGCCAGCGTCCGGCCCGACAATGGGCGGTCGGGAGCACGCTGGTCAGGTTGGGGTTCCTCGCCGGCGTGGTCACGTCGGGCCTCGGATGCGGCCGGAGCATCGAGGACGGCGTCAAGCTGGCGTTCTCGACCAAGCACTCCTGTCCGGTCGACCGGATCACGGTGACCAGGCGCCCCGACTTGACGGAGCGCACCTTGAGGGCCCGACGCCACATGAAGGCCAGCGCGGTCAAGGAAGTGCCGCAGGCCCCGCCGCAGCTCCGGGCCAAGCTGAAGGAGGCGCAGGAGCTGCGGCGCAAACACCTCGAGGAGATGAACGCGCGCCCCATCGACCGCAAGCCACCCCCGGAGATCGCGGGCGATCCGGCGCGCCTGGCCCTGTGGAACAAGCAGCAGGCCGAGGAGCAGGCCCGTCTCGACCTGCGCGACCAGGAGCATCCGTTCGCCGTGGCCGAGGGCTGCGGCGAGAAGGAGCTCTACGAGTGCTCCGCCTCGCGCAAGCGCCCCAACCACTTCTCGTGCTCGGCGTCCTCGTACAGCCCCTGAGCGGCATCGCTCCCAGAGCGGCCTCCCCGCGGCGTGCGCCTGCCACTCGGCCGCCGCGGCGCGGGCCGGGCGCACCTTGCCGGTCGCGGCGTGGATCCGGGTCGGCGCGGGCGGCGGTCAGCGCGCGGCCGGCGCCAGCAGCACCTGCATGCCCATGGCGGGCCAGATGAGGTAGACGAAGAGCGTGAGGATCAGCATCAGCAGCACGCTCGGGATGCCGCCGTAGATGAAGAACTCCCCGGACGTGAACTGCTTGCTCTCGTAGGCGATGGCGTTGGGCGCCGCGCCGATGAGCAGGTTGAAGGGCATGCCCGCGGTCACCAGGCACGCGAAGAGGATGACCGCCGGGGCCACGCCCAGGTAGCGGGCGATGACGAGCGCGACCGGGAGCGCGATGGCGATGGCCGCGACGTTCATGATGAAGTTGGTCATCACCAGGACGAAGAAGGCGATGCCGATCACGAACACCAGCCACGGGGCGGCGCGGAACATGGTCAGCCAGTGCACGGCGATCCACTCGGCCGCTCCGGTCTTCCACAGGCAGAAGCCGATCGACATGGCGCCGCCGAACAGCAGGATGATGTTCCAGGGGATCGACTCGAGGTCCTCGACGGTCAGGGTCCGGGTCATGAAGAACGCGACGGTGCCGATGAGCATGATGCCGGCGCGGTCGAGCTGGTCGAGGGCGGGCACGAAGGACTTGCAGATGAAGAGGGCGACGATGGCCAGCACGGCGAGGAGCACGAACTTCTCCTTGCCGCTCATGGGCCCGAGCTCCCGCGCCAGGGTCTTGGCCTTGTCGCGCAGGCCGGGGATGGTGGCGCGCTCGGGCCGGAGGACCGTGATGATGACGAGCCAGACGACGAACACCATGACCCAGCCCACGGGCCCGAGGTACTTGGGCAGCTCGAAGAAGCCGATGTCCGTGCCCGTGAACTCCTTGTACATGCCGGCCGCGGCCACGCCGCGCGCCGAGCCCAGGAACGTGATGATCGAGCCGGCGCCCGCCACCCAGGCCATGCCCATGAACAGCCCCTTGCCGAACTTCGTGGGCTTGCCCGAGTCGTCGTAGAGCGAGTTGATGGCGAGCAGCAGCGGGAACACGGCCGCAGCCACCGCGGTGTGCGCCATGATGTGGGTCATGAGCGCCGTGACCACGAAGCTGCCGAGCAGGATCATGCTGGTGCGCTCGCCGACCAGCGTCAGCATCTTGTAGGCCATGCGCTTGGTCAGGCCCGAGCGGCTGAAGGCGAGGCCGATGACGATGGCGCCGAAGATGAACCACACCGACGGGTCCATGAAGTCGCTGAGCGCGTCGCGGGCCGGGCGGATGTTGAACAGCACCTGCACGAGGCCGATGGCGATGGCGGTCACGCCGATGGGCATGACCTCGGTGACCCACCAGGTGCCGGCCATGAGGAAGAGGCCGATGGCGAGCTTCCCCTGCCAGGAGAGCCTGAAGACCTTGCCGCCGGGGTCGGCCGCGTTGGGGAGGCCCGGCAGAAAATAGAAGACGACGAAGATGCCGATGCCGAGGAGGATCCAGGTGAGGCGCCGCCAGTCGATCCTCAGCAGCCGCGGGGCGACGACGATCTCCGCCGGCATGGGCGGGAGGCCGCCGGCCGGGGCGCCGCGACGCGTGGCGGTGGGGCCGCGGTCACCGCTGTTCGAGGTCGTCATACGCTCCCCCGGTGGCTAGCCCTCGGTGAGGGCGGCGGTGATGGCGTTGTAGGCGTCGTCGAGCCGCACGATGCCGGCGACCCGGTTGCCCTCCATGGCGGCGAGCACGGGCACGCCGGCGGCGAGCATGAGGCTCGCGGCGTGCGTGAGCGAGTCGTCCACGCGGACCGTGGCCTTGACCGGCACCATGAAGTCCTTGACCGGCAGCCCGGCAGCCTCCTTGCTCGCCGCGGGGTCGTTCCAGAGCGCGGCCAGCTCGGACGAGTCGGCCGTGGGCCAGCCCCCGGAGGGCGCCTTCGTCAGGAAGCGCGGCTCCAGTCCCCGGAGGATGTCCTCCGGCCGGAGGAGGCCGAGGAGCTGGTACTTCTCGTCGAAGACCAGCACCAGCCGCGGCGTGGGCGGCTCGTCGTCCATCTCCGCGATGCGGAGCAGGGTGATGGCTTGCTGCAGGCTGAACCAGTAGGGCATGTGCGGGTAGTCGATCAGCGGGACCAGGGACTCGCGCACGGCGGTCTTGTGGGGCATCGGGGACCTCCTCGGGACCTCAACTTGGCCTTGGGGCCTACTTCAGCACCAGCAGCAGGTAGATCGACGCGATGATCATGCTCATGAGCATGAACGGCATGCCGACCTTGAGGAACGTGCGGAACGAGACCGGGTAGCCGGCCTTCTCGAGGAGGCCGGCGGTGACGATGTTGGCGCTGGCGCCGACGAGCGTGCCGTTGCCGCCGAAGCACGCTCCCAGCGAGAGCGCCCAGAAGAGCACCATGCTCTCGGCGCCCGGCAGGTTCTTGGTCATGTAGGCGACGATGGGGAGCATGGTGGCCGTGAACGGGATGTTGTCGATGACCGCGGAGAGGATGGCCGACACCCAGGCGATGACCAGGATCGCGACGACGAGGTCTCCGCCGGAGACCTTGAGCACCCAGTCGGCCACGACCTGGAGGAGCCCGGTCTTGGCCGCGGCGCCGACCACGATGAACAGCATCATGAAGAAGACGAGCGAGGACCACTCCACGTCCTTCTCGAGGATGTGCATGAGGTCCTTGCCCGAGATGCAGAGGAGCGCGGCGGCGCCGAGGAGCGCGGCCACGGACACCTCCATGTGCAACGCGCCGTGGAGGATGAACATGCCGATGACCACGCCCAGCACGCCCAGGCCCAGCCACATGAGCTTCCGGTCGGTGATGGAGTAGCGCGTCTCCATGGACACGAACAGCCGCTGGAGCGCGGTCTCGTCGAGTTGGGCGGCGCGGTACTCCTTGCGGTACCAGAGCTTGCTCATGAGGGCCTGCGCCACCATGACGATGAGGACCACGGGCGTCAGCTTGACGGCGAAGTCGTTGAAGGTCAGGCCCGCGAACGAGCCGATCATGATGTTGGGGGGATCGCCGATGAGCGTGGCCGTGCCGCCGAAGTTCGACGCCAGCACGAGCGGCAGGAGCAGGGAGAAGGGGTGCAGCTTGAGGATCACGCAGATCTCGATGGCCACCGGCGTGAGCAGCAGCATGGTGGTCACGTTGTCGAGGAAGGCCGAGGTGATGGCCGTGACGAACATCATGATCACCGAGAGCACGTAGACCTTGCCGCGGGCCACCTGGAAGCTCTTGAAGGCCAGCCACTGGAACAGCCCCGTGTGCTTGAGGATGCCCACGATGATCATCATCCCGAAGAGCAGGAAGATGACGTTCCAGTCGATGGCCCGCATGGCGTCGGGGAAGGTGATGACGACCCAGTCGGGGTCGAAGTGGCCCACCGTGTAGGTGAGCACCAGGACGACGCTCGCGCCGAGCAGCGCGGCCAGGGTGCGGTGCATGACCTCGGCGGCGATGAGGACGTAGATCGCGATGAGCACGAGGAGGGCCACCCAGAAGGCCGCCGAGCGCGCGCGGTCGAGGGCCACGTCGAGGTGGGCCACGTAGGCGGCCGCCGGCCCCGGCTGCCGGTGGAGCCCGGGCACCTCCACGGGGCCGAGCCTGCGGAAGGTCGTCCGCTCGAAGACCAGGGCGACGCGCCCGCGCTCCGCCTGGGCGAGGGGCAGCTCGAAGTCCAGCCGGTAGCCGCCGCCTTCGCCGCTGCGGAAGCCGCCGGGCGGGGCCTTGACCGGCGTGCCGTCGACGAGCACGGTGATGCGGCAGTCGCCGACCGCCTCCCTGTGGCGGTCGTTCACCGCGCCGCTGACCGTGACCTTGGCGAAGGCGACCGGGGCCGCGGCCGGGGACGCGGGCGCCGGGGCGGGGCTCGCGGTCGCCCGCCCGACGCGGCCATGCAGGAGCGCCGCCAGGGCCAGGAGGACGAGGCCGCCCGCCACGTACCGGCTTCGTGCTGGCGCTGGCTCCGTGGGGTGCATGTTCGGAATATACACCCTCGCTCCCCGGCAGCTAGGGGTCTTTGTTGCCACCGCTCCCACCCTCGACCTGGCGCCGGAGCTCGCGGTTCTGGCGCACGAGCGCCTGGAACCGCAGGGCCTTGTCGAGCGCGAGCAGGATCTGCTCCTTGCGGAACGGCTTGGTGATGAAGTCCGCGGCGCCGCGCCGGAGCGCCTCGGACGCCGACTCCTCCGAGCCGTAGGCCGTGATCACCAGGACCGCGATGTCGGGGTCGCGGGCGTGCACCTGTGCGAGCAGGTCGAGGCCGTCCATGCCGGGCATCTTGAGGTCGGTCACGACCACGTCGACCGGCGCGCGGTCGAGGATCTCGGAGACCTCGAGCGGGTTGTTGGTCTGAAGGACCTCGTGCTCGGTGCGGGCCCGGATCACGGTCCGCAGGAGCGCCAGCATGTCGGGTTCATCGTCGACGAGCAGGATGCGTGCCATGGTTCACCTCGCGCGGGCGGGCCCGCCCGCGGTCTTCTCCGGCGCCGGCAGGAGCGAGACGAGGAACGTGGTGCCGGGCGGGCCGCCGGGGTCGCCCGCGGTGCGGGTCTCGAAGGAGATGGTGCCGCCGAACTTGGCGACGATGGCGTGGCTGACCGACAGCCCCAGGCCGGTGCCCTCGCCGACCTGCTTGGTGGGGAAGAACGGCTCGAAGACCTTGTCGGCGTGCTCGCGCCGGATCCCGCAGCCGGAGTCGGCAAACGCGACCTCCACCAGCTTGCTCAGCGGCCCGAGACGGGTGCTCACCGCCAGTGCGCCGCCGTCGGGCATGGCCGCCATGGCGTTGTTGGTGAGGTTCATGAAGACCTGCTGGAGCTGGCCCGAGTCGGCCCGGGTCGGGGGGAGGCCCTCGGCCAGCTCGAGGCGCAGGTCGATCCGCCGGGTCTTGAGCGCGTGGTCGAGGATCTCGAGGATGGCGCGCACGTCTTGGTTGACGTCGGTCCGGTCGCCGCCCTGCTGCGGCAGGTGCGCGAAGGCCAGCAGGTTCTCGACGATGCGCTTGCAGGCGAGCCCCTGGCGCTCGACGCGCTTCAGGATCTCGCGCTGCTCGCTCCCCTCGGGCGCCGCTTCCAGCAGGACCTCGGTGAAGCCGAGGATGACGGCGATCGGGTTGTTGATCTCGTGTCCCACGCCCGCGGCCAGGCGGCCGAGGGAGGCCAGCTTCTCGGTGCGGTACATGACCTCCTCGAGCCGGTGGTGCTCCTCGACGTCGTGCGCGACCAAGAGGACGCGGTCGGCCGGGCCCTCCTCGGGCAGGGGCACGAAGTGGCCGGCGAGCTGGCGGTCGCGGCCGCGAACCCGGATCGTCAGGTGGGCGTCGAGGCTCCGGCCGCGATCGAGGGCCTGGTGCACGTGGGCCAGCAGGGCCTGCGCGTCAGCGGGCCGCAGCAGGTCGGCGACGGGTCGCCCCCACAGGTCCGCCGCCTCCGCCCCGAGCGCGGTCACGGCGAAGCGGTTGATGGCCTGGATGCGACCGTCGGCGCCGACCACGACGATCACTTCGCGCACGCTGTCGACCACGGAGCGGTACTTCTCCTCGGCCCGGCGCAGCGAGGCGTTGGTGCCCATGAGGTCGGAGGTCGCGCGCATGACGCGGGCCTCCAGCTCGCGCGACCAGCGGCGCTCGTGCCACACGAGGGCCAGGCCCGCGAAGAGCAGGGCCAGCACCAGCACCGCCTGCACGAAGAGCTGGCGCACGTAGGTCGAGCGCACGGTGCGCGCCACCTCGGCCGCGGGCACGACCGCGGCCACCGACCAGAAGCGGCCCGGCTCGTCGGGCACCGGCGAGAAGGCCACGGACTTCTTCACCGCGCCGCCCGTCTGGCGGCGGGGCCAGGCGGAGTG
>JACRCY010000337.1 GCA_016218785.1 Deltaproteobacteria bacterium | reverse complement strand
GAAGGCCGTCTTCAGCATGAAGCACGGCCGGTGGTAGATGTAGTAGTACTGCGGCCAGTGGCGCCGGACCAGCTCGCGGCGCGCCATGGGGACGTCGTCGGGGGACGGCCACGGGCGGGGCGCGGCGAAATCGAAGCCCGCGCCGTTGAAGAGCGCCGTGCCGGGGATGCCCCCCAGGCCGGAGGGTCCAGCGTCGCGCCAGGCCACGCAGAGGTCGCGGAAGGTGAAGGTCCCCTCGCCCGCCACGAGCACGTCCGGGCCGACCTTGATGAAGTCCTCGGAGTTGAGAGTCGCGTGCACACCCCCCACGACGCGCAAGGCCCGCGGCGCCACGGCCCGGGCCGCGGCGAAGATGCGACCGACCGCGTCGCCGCCGGTGAGGTAGCAGGTGGCGGCCACGACGTCGGGCTGGAAGTCGGTCAGGCACCGGCGGAGGGCGCGATCACCACCCTCGAGGATGCCGTCGAAGACCCGCACGTCGAACTGAGGCGGGAGCGCGGCCGCCACCTGCGTGAGCTCGCTCGGGTCGCAGATCATGAAGTGGTGCAGCCCGATCGAGTCGGCGGGCGGCCGCGGCCGGACGAGGAGGACGCGCGTCGGCTTGCTGGCAGGCATCAGCGCACCGTCCCCGCGGCGGCCGAGGCCGTCGACGTCGACGCGAGCGGCCGCTCGTAGATGCGGTAGCGCTTGCTCACGTGGCAGCCCATGCGCCGCAGCATGCCGTTCATGTTGGCGTTGTCCTCGTCGACGTAGGAGAACTCGGCCACCCGGATCCCCTGCCCCACGGCCTGGCGCCAGGCCTTGACCACGAGGTGGCCGGCGAGGTTCAGCCGCCGGAAGCGCGGGTCGATCGCGAGGGTGACGACGCGCACCGCGCGTGGGGCCCATAAGGCTGCCGCGGCCCTGAAGGGGCGCAGAGCCGGGAACCCGCGTCGCAACGCGTGGAAGCCCTGGTTCACGTCAGGCAGCATGAGCAGGAAGCCCGCCGGCTCGCCGTCGACCTCGGCCAGCCAGCAGAGGCGCGGGTCGCCGAAGCGGGCGAAGTCCGCGACCATGGCCAGGGCCTCCTCTGCCGTGATGGGCACGAAGCCCCAGGAGCCCGCGAAGGCGGCGTTGTAGACCGCGCGGAAGCGGACCGTCTCCTCGGCGAGGCGCCCCCGGTCGAACTGCCGGAGGATGGCGCGGCCGGCGGTCCAGCCGCGCGCGGCGCGCCGCTCCAGCGCCGCGGGCGGCGCCGGCATCTCCGTGTAGGTCCAGTCGTACGCGACCAGGTCCTTCAGGCGGCGGCACCCGGCGGCCTCGAGGAGCGCCCCGTGGTAGGGCGCGTTGTAGGGCATCATGACCCGCGGCGGGCGGTCGAAGCCGTGAACGAGGAGGCCGATCTCGTCGTGGACCGAGAAGTTGACGGGCCCCCTGAGGGCGTCGTACCCGCGGTCGCGGGCCCAGGCCGCGGCGAGGTCGAGGAGCGCCGCCGCGGTCTCGCAGTCGTCCTCGCACTCGAAGAGCCCGAAGAAGGCCACGCGGTCGTGCCAGGTGCCGTTGTGGAGGTGGTTGGCGATGGCCGCCACCCGGCCCACCGCCCGGCGCCCCCGCCGGGCCACGAACAGGCCCCGCTCGGCGTGCGCCCAGAAGGGCTCCCGGGTCGGGTCGAGGCGACGCGCCAGGTAGAAGTCGGGCGGCGCCGCGTAGTTCGGGTCGTGGGCGTAGAGGGGGGCCTGCGCGGCCACGAACTCGCGGATCCCGCGCCTCCCCTGCACCTCGCGTACCTCGACTCGCCCCATGTCAGACGATCCCCGGGCAGATCCGCTTCTTGATGTGAGAACGGTACTGCAGATTGGCCCCCAGGAGGAAGAGCGCCGGTAGGAAGCCGACCGGCGGCGGTCGCAGGAAGAAGCGCTTGATGATGGCGCCGAGCGTGAAGGTGCGCTCGTAGAGCCGCCAGTAGCCGGCGTCGAGCTCCTCGGTCGTCATGCCGCGCGGCGTGAAGACCGCCTTGGCGGCGGTGTAGTGGCTCGGGTCCCGGTCGACGATGCGCCCCTCGCGCTCCCACGCCTGATGGAGCGGCGTGCCCGGGATGGGCGTGACGATGTAGAACCGCGGCACGGCGATGCGCTCGCCCACCACGAAGTCGGCGATCCGATCGAAGGTGTCCGGGCCGTCGCCGTCCAGGCCGAGCATCATCTCGGTGGAGACGTCGATGCCGGCGGCGCGCACCGCGGCGAGCTGCTCCCGGTACTCCTCGACGCGCACGAACTTCTTGCCCACGGAGTCGAGGCTCTCCTGGTTGAGCGTCTCGAGGCCGAAGCTCAGGGTCGTGCAGCCGCTCGCCTTGGCCGCCGCGAGCAGCTCGGGCTGGCGCGCGATGGAGAGCGCACACTGCGACATCCAGCGCACCCGCTGCCGCTTGAGCACGGCGAAGAGGTCCAGGGCGTAGCGCGGGTCGCCGGAGATGTTGTCGTCGATGACCAGGATCTTGTCGAAGCCCGCGGCCTTGGCGGCCCCGACGTCGCGCTCCACCTCGTCGAGGTCGCGGCGCACGTAGTGCCCCTGCCACTCGGCCGCGATCGAGCAGAAATCGCAATGGTAGGGGCAGCCACGCCCCACCTGCACGGGCAGCCAGAAACCGATGGCCTTCTCCGCCAGCAAGTCGTAGCGGGGGACTGGCAGCCCGCCGAGCCGGCCGATCTTCCCAACTTCTTCAGCCGGGCGGCGGACCTCGTAGCGCCGCTGGAGCTCGCCGCGCTCGAAGTCGCGCAACATCCGTTCCCAGACCGGCTCCCCCTCGCCCACGCAGACCGCGTCGCAGTGCTCGAGCGCCTGGTCGGGCACGAGGGTGGCCATGGGGCCGCCCATGACCACGGTCTTGCCGCGGCGCCGCAGCTCGTCCGCGATCCGTGCCCCCCGCCACAGGCCCACGCCCATGCCGGAGATGGCCACGAGGTCCGCGTCGGTGTCGAGCGGCACGTCTTCGATGGTCTCGTAGACGATCTCGACGTCCCAGTCGGGCGGCGTGAGCGCCGCGAGGAGCGCCACGTTGAGCGCCGGGAGCCACAGGCGACTCTGCTTGATGAGCGAGCCGTCCAGGCGCATGGGCGTCGTCGAGATGATCAGCACCTTGCGACGTCGACCGCCGTTCGGCGGGTCGACGCGCGGCGGCACGTAGGCCCGCCGGAACGCCGCCAGGCGGCGCCGCTGCGCGAGTCGCCAGAGCCCGGCCGCGCCGCCAACCACGAAACCGACGCCCAGGAGGGCAAGGAGGACCGTGGCCACGCTTCGAAATAGTAGCAGACTACGGCCACGACTACCCTCGATCACACCCTTGGCCTTTCCCCAGCTGACTCCCCTCGACTGCGACATCGACCGCTCCAGGCCGGTGATGGTATTCCTCCGTCGGTCCGCGCCAGCCCGAGGCCGCCCCCACCGCCACCAAGCTCTCGCAGTTGACGTATGCCCCCTCTGATGGTCGAAGCTCGGGCCGGAGTCGTACTCGGGGTGGCTCTCGAAGCTGCGCTGCGAATGACCTGCGGCCGGAAGGCCGCGCGCTGGCTGCGGATGTGGGGCGCTGGCGTTTTCGGGACCCACAATGGCCCGCCGTTTGCTTGCCAGCGGCGAGAGGGTTGCCGATGCGTGTGCGGATTCGAGCGGTCGCGGGCGCCCACCGGAGCACCGGCCCGGAGTAGCCGAATTGACTATGGACTCGACGTGCCTCTCGGCCGTAGCCTCGAATCGAAGCGAGCCGCGAGACCTTGAGTCGTCACGGGAAAGGAGGGGCCATGAGACAGCAGCGCGCGGGGTTCAGAAGGCTGGGTCGAGGGGTCTTGCTCGCAGCGGTGCTCGGGGGGGCGCTGGCGTGCTCCTCGCAGAGCCCGGAGGACTTCTGCAAGAGCCGGATCGAAAGCACGTGTGAGGAGCCGCCCGCGACTCGGTGCAGTCGATCCTGCCTTTCGTTGGAGGCGATGGCGGTGGTGCCTGGACCGCCACCCACGAGCACGACGACGCCAGCGCCACGAGCGGCAGCATCCACGCGATCCTGACCAGGCCCACCACCTCCCCCTCACGGCCCCGCCGCAGGTCCGTTCGCTCTGGCTGAGGATACCATCATTGCCGACGCCCCTGACGATTCGGAGCGGCCGCCCCAGGCAACCGACCCCTGCCGCATCGAACACCACGCCCCGACGGGTGCGACCACGTAGCTCGGGGCAGGTGGGGTACGACCGTCGTCTGCACAGGCGGCTGAGGAACGCGAGCTGGGCCTGGACCCTCGACCGACTCTGCCAGTATGATGCCCCACGCGGTTCGGAGGGCGAGGACCATGAGGTTTCCGATCAAGATCGCGGCACCGTGGCGGCTTCTCTTCCGAGTCTTCGGCTTCAAGCCCGCGGATTCGTATGTCGGGCTCGAGGACGGGGCGCTTCGGTTTCACTTCGGGACCGCCGACGAGACGATCCCGCTGAGCGACATCGATCGCGTCGAGCCGCGGCGCTGGCCGTTCTTCTACGGTCTCGGGCCCAAGCTCGACGTCGCCAACGGAGTGGCCTACGTGGGGAGCACCGAGGGTGTCCTCCGCATCTGGCTGAAACGCCCTCGCCGCATGAACGTGTGGGGGGCGTTCCGGCGCAGCGAGACCCATGCGGTCACGGTGTCGCTCGAGGATCCCAGCGGGTTCATCGCGGCCCTCGAGCAAGCGCGTAGCACGCCGTAGGGCTCAGCGACGAGTGCGCCGTTTGCGTGCCGACGGTCCGTTCGGGGTCGGGGGCGCACGTTTCCGTGACCGGCGCTGCGCGACAAGTGCCAACGACATTGTTACGCTAGGCGCGAACCGGCAGGAGGATCGACTGATGTCATCAGGCTACTGTCCAAACTGTGAGCGTTGCACGGAGTCCATGCTCTGGAAGATCATGTGCGCGGGGGGGCGTTTCACGTGGGGCTGGATCGTGAAGCTGCTGGACAACAGCAGCGACTGCCCGACGTGCGGCCATCGCATGTGGCGGCACGCTCCGCCGTCCGAGGGCACGACTCCCGACCAGGACCGTGGTCGTGGCGCGGCCTGAACAGGCCATTCCGAAGACCCGTCTACCCATCGTGGTGGAGGCTTCTCACGCTGGCACGGGTAGGCTGATGCACGGGCATGCTGGTAGACGCTTCCCCACCCATGCTGGGTGGCTTGTCCCCATGGCCCTCCGGATCCACCGGCGCGGCGGCCAGGGGTGGTGCCCGCCGCCGGGGCACCCGCACCCGGCACGGCGCGCGCCAGGGCTTGGGCCCCCGTCTGCCCCCTTCGACCCCGGCGCAGCGGCCGCGCGCGTCCAGGCGACCGCGCGCCAGGCGCCGGCCTCCTGCGAGCCGTCTCGGGACCGGCGCCTGCGCCCGCGCCCCCGTGGTATAGTGCCCGGTGCCTGACAGCACGGGGCCATACGAGCGGGCGCCGGCGGGGATGCGCGATGTCTGTGGGAAGCGGGGAACCTGAGCGCGGGCAGCCGCAGTCGCTCGAGGGGATCCCGCGCCCCGGGGACGTGATCGCCTCCAAGTTCGTGGTCGAGCGGGTGCTCGGCGTCGGCGGAATGGGGGTGGTGCTCGCGGCGCGCCATCTCCAGCTCGATGTGCCCGTGGCGATCAAGTTCCTCCTCCCGGACGCGATGCGACGCGCGGGATCGGTCGCGCGCTTCCTGCGCGAGGCGCGCGCCGCGGTTCGCATCCAGAGCGAGTACGTGGTGCGCGTCATCGACGTGGGCACGCACGACACCGGCGCACCTTTCGTGGTGATGGAGTACCTCTCCGGGCGTGACCTCAGCCAGGTGCTCCAGGAGCGCGGCCGGCTTGCCGTCGCGGAGTCCGTCGACTTCGTGCTTCAGGCTTGCCACGCGGTCGCCCAGGCCCATGCCCTCGGGATCGTCCACCGCGACCTCAAGCCCGCCAACCTGTTCGTCGCCCGCCGGCCGGACGCCGCGCCACGCGTGAAGGTCCTCGATTTCGGCATCTCGAAGTCCACGCGCTTCGAGGCCGACAACGCAGGCCTCACCAAGACCTCGTCCTTCGTCGGCTCGCCGCTCTACATGTCCCCGGAGCAGCTGCGCAGCCCCAAGACCGTCGACCCGCGGGCGGACATCTGGGCCCTGGGCGTGATCCTCTACCAGCTGCTCTCCGGGCGGTGCCCCTTCGAGGCGGAGGGGGTCCTGGAGCTGTGCGCCAAGATCCTCGGCGAGACTCCCACGCCGCTGCAGGTGCTGTGGCCCGACGTGCCCGCGGCCATGGAGCAGGTCGTGCGCCGCTGTCTCGAGAAGCGCGCCGACGACCGCTTCCAGACCGTGGCCGAGCTGGCTGACGCGCTGGCCCCCTTGGCCTCGCCCGGCGCCCGGCCGCTCGTGGGCAACATCGCCCGGACGCAGGCCCCGGGCGGGGCGACGGCCGGCGATGGGCAAGCGAGGGGCTTCGAGCACACGGTGGCCGCGGGGGTCTTGCCGCCGGTGCTGGAGGGGACCGAGCGGACGCGGGCGGGCCCGTCGGAGCCGCCCGGCGCCGCTGCCGAGGTCGCGCCGTCGCCAGCGTTGGAGGAGCAGGCGCCAGCGCGGACGGCGGGCACCGCGAGGGACGAGGCGGCGCCTGGAGCCGAGGTCGGTCTGCTGGCGGACCGCCACCACACTCCGAATCGCGCGCGGCGCTGGTGGGCCGCGGGCGCGGCAGTGGTCCTCGCAGTGTCCCTCGGGATCGGGATGGCGGCCCGCTGGCGCCAGCGCCCGCCGGCGCCGCCCACGGCAACGGCTGCGACGCGAGCCACCCCGCCGGTTCCTGCGTCGCAACCGGGACAGCCGGCCAGTG
>JACRCY010000334.1 GCA_016218785.1 Deltaproteobacteria bacterium | reverse complement strand
GGGCCATGGGCGTGGTGCTCTACGAGATGCTCACTGGGCGAGTGGCCTTTCCGGGGCACGACGTGCTGTCGGCCGTGTACCGCGTCGTGTTCGAGGAGCCGACTCGGGTGAAACTGCTGCGCCGGGATGCACCGCTCGTGCTGTGCGAGATCGTGGCGCGCGCCATGTCGAAGGACCCGGCCAGGCGCTACGGCGCCGCCCGCGACATGGAGGAGGACCTCCTGCGCGCAGCCGAGGCCACGGGCGAGTGGGACAAGGAGGAGGACACCTCGCCAGAGGGGTCCAGGACGGAGCGGCGCCCGCCGCTCCTGCCCGCCACCAGCGAAGAGGCTCCCTCTCCCCCGGTCGCCGAGGAGGACCCGGCCCCGCCGGGAGCCGCCACCCCGGCCACCAGGCGGCGCTTCCCGCCGATCGCGCTCGAGGGTGCGTCAGTACCGCTGGAGCCTGCCGGCGAGGTGGCGACGACCCTGCCGCGTACGGTCGCCGGGGTGGGAGGCGAGCCGGCACTCGCGGCGCCCGCGCCAGGCGCTGCGGCGCCGGCTGCCGCGGCCCCCGGGACGGTCCCGCTGAAGGCCGCGGCGCCACTGGCCGCGGCACCGGCACCGACGCGGGGCCTGGCGCCCACCCTCACCGTGCCAGGGCTAGGAGCGAGAACGCCGTCGGAGCCGGCCGGGTCGGAGCCCTGCGCGCCCCCGCCCGCGCCCGAGGCGGAAGCGGCGGCGCCGCCCCCTCCGGAGCCCCCTCCGCCCCGACGACCCTCCATGAGCATGGCGAGCGGGCTCGGCGCCGTGACCACCACGACGATGCGCAGCCTGATCATGTCGCGCTGGAGGATGCTGGTCCCCGTGATCCTGGTGCTCGTCCTCGCCGGCCTCGGCGCCGTGACGGCCACGTACTTCCTCTCTCACGTCGCCGGGCCATCGGCTACGCCGCGGCCATCGAGCGCGGCCGCCGTGGACGGCGCAGTGGTGCGCTCCCCCTCGGACCCCGACGCGGCCGGGCGGCTGGCCGCTCCGTCGTCGGCACCATCCGGACCAGGCGCCGCCGCGCCGGCAACACCCGCGGCGCCGATGCCGGGTGCCAGGGCGTCGTCAGCCGTCAAGGCCGTGGCGGCCGCCAAGGCGCCGGCCGCGGCCCCGCCCGCCGCCAAGGCAGTCCAAGCCGCCAAGGCGCTGCCAGTAGCCCCGCCGCCCGCGAAGGCTCCACCGGTCGCCAAGCCACCAGGCGCGGGACCGCCGCCGGCGAAGCCCGCACCGGTCGCCGCCCAGGCGCCACCGCCGGTCGCGGCCCCGCCAGGCTCCAAGGCGCCGCTCCGTATCCGGCGGGAGCTGGGCGACCGCACCGAGGCCCCGGCGAAGGCCCCGGCCGGCATCCGGATCAGGAGGGATCTGCAGTGACGCGCCTTTGTGGTGTCCTCGTGCTTTGCGCCGCCTCGCTCACCGGCGGCCTGGCGGGTGGCAGGCCGCCGCCGGCCGCCACCAAGCTGTTCAACGAGTGCATCGCCGTCTTGGACGCGGGCAAGCTATCGGAGGCACGTGACTGCTTCGAGAAGGTCTACAAGGTCTACCCGTCGCCGGTGGTGCTCTACAACCTCGCGCAGACGAGCGAGGCGCTCGGGCGCATCGTCGAGTCGTTCGACCTGTACCAATCCTGTGCCACAGGGGCCGGTGGCGCGCTCACCGACGACGAGCTGGCTGACATCCGCCGGCGACTCGAGGCGCTGACCAGGCGGCTCGGCTTCATCAAGGTACGGAGCAGCGCGACCGGCCTGGCCGTGCACATCGGCGGCCTTCCGCGCATCGCATCGTCACCACGGGGCATCGCCGTCCTGCCCGGCAACCACGACGTGCGGGTGAGCGCGACCGACATGAAGCCCTGGTCGGAGCGGGTGCGAGTGAAGGCGGGTGAGACGCGCGAAGTGGTGCCCCGGCTGCAACGGGTAGCCGCGGTCGCAGCGCCGGCGCAGCCGACCGCCGCCTCAGCGCCGACCATTGTGCGCCAGATGCGCGGCGCCCAGAACATGCGGGTCGAGATCCTGCTCGAGAAGGCCCTCGACGCTGAGGCGAGCAAGACGGCCACCAAGGAGCAGAAGGCCGCCGCCTGGTGTGCTCTGGCCGAGCTCTCGGCGCAGAATCCCTATCGCGAGAACGCCAGGGCCAGGTGCGCGGCCGTGCGCCCGTCGGTCGAGCTGCAGCGACGGCGGCGCGAGGCCATGGAGGCCGATCTCAAGGTGACGGTCGAGTACCTGACGCTGAAGCGCAAGACCGACGACGAGAAAGCCGAGGCGCTGAGGACGTTCCTGCTTACCCACACGGGGCTCGTGGAGGACTTGGAGGTCGCCGCTGCGATGCGCCGGCTGCTGCAGCGCGCCACGGGTCCAGTCTGCCGGAACGTGTGCGCTCGGGCCGCGGGCATGAGACTGCCGACGCGCAGGCTCAAGATCTGGTCACGCCAGTCAGGGGCCGCATCCCGTGGTCGAGTCATGGTGGCAGGGCACGACCTTGGCTTCAGCCCGGGCACCTTCGAGGTGCCGATGTGCGCTAGGAAGGTGGGGGTCTCGCACCTCGCGTCGGGTGAATGGCAGGAGCGGGACATCCCGATGGACTGCTTGGCCGAGGTCGAGGCCGGCTTCGACTTTGGCAGGTTCGTGGTCAAGGCCGACACGGTCCTGGACGTCAAGACCAACCTGACCTGGCAACGCGTGGCCAGCGACAGGTCACTTGGCGCACGCGACGCCGTGGAGTACTGCGGCTCGCTGCGCCTGGCCAACGGCGGGTGGCGCCTGCCATCAGTGCGCGAGTTGCTCGGCTTGGTCGACAAGAGGTACAAGCCGACCATCGACGGGTTCGCCTTTCCCGACACGCGCGAGACGGCCTTCTGGTCGTCGTCCCAGGACGGCCTCTGGGACAATCCCTGGTGGAGTGTCGACTTCGACGAAGGCAGGGCCATTCGCGTCGCCCACTACCTTCGCCTCCGCGTGCGCTGCGTGAGATAGCACCGCGGGTCGTCACGGCGATGGCGAGGCCTCTGTCCCCCCCCAGGGGGGGCATCGTGGGGAACCCGGCGCCGACTCGTGCGGTCAAGGCAGGCAACGACGCACCTCGAAGCAGACACCAGATCCTCCCCGCGCTAAGCTCGTTCAATCTGGTGGAGGCCATCGTGCGACGTGCAGTCCCGACAGTGCTGGCCCTGGTGCTCACGCTGGCCGGCCCACGCCCCGCCGACGCCTGCTCCTGCGTCCGCATCTCGTCGGCCACCGACATGCAGAACGCCGACGCCGTGTTCTTCGGCCGCGCCGGGCAGCGGGTGGTGCGCGGGGGCCTCGAGGAACAGGCCATCAAGGTCCTCCACGTGCTCAAGGGGAAGCCCGGCGCCACCTTCCTCCTGCGCCGCCAGGGCGGCGTCATCTCGACGTGCGACCGGCACTTCGACCCCGACGAGGTGGCGCTGGTCTTCGCGCGACAGGGGGCCGTCGGCGTGTGCGCGGGCAACTACGCGCTCGAGGTGCAGGCGCCGCGGTTGCCCGAGTACTTCGCCCTGGCCGAGGTCAAGCCGACGCCGACGCCGCTCCCGGCCCTGGAGGCGGCCATCGCGCGTGGCCTGGGGGCCGAGCTCAAGGGGGTGGCCGAGGTTCCGGTGCTCGACGCAGCGTTGGCTGGTACTGTTGGCCGCGCGGGCTCCACGCGGCTGGTGTTCGCCAAGGAGGTGCCGGGCACGAACGGCCTCACGCTGCGGGCCGCCGAGTCGAGCGGGCCGGTACACCACGTCGCGGGCGAGTGGCTGCAGACGGGCACGAAGTTCGAGACCGTGCTCTACGGCGCCCGTGCGCCGTACCAGGTGCTGGGCGCCTGGGTCAAGCGCAACCCGGCGCGCGAGGCGGTGCTCGAGGTGTCCCGCCTCGTGGCGAGCGGCAACGCCGCGCGCTGGAAGCCGGCGCTCCTCGCGCTGGTGCAACGCTCGCTGCAGGGCGGGACGGGGCCCACCGGGCCGCGGGCGCGGACGCTCGACGGGACCGACGACCTCAAGCCGGCCGCGTTGTTCCGCTGGATCGGCTCGATCCGCGAGGCGCTCCTCGCCTGTCAGAAGGATTCGGCGTGGCAGCAGAAGGACCACCGCGGCCCCTCGCCGGCCTCGTGGGCGCGCCATCTGCTCGCCCTCTGGTACGACCCGCGCGACGAAGGCCAGGTGCGCACCTTCCTCGCGGAGCGCAAGGACTTCGCCCGCGCCGCCCCGGCCGGGCTCGAGGGGAAGACCCTGACCGAGGCGCTGAACCGCTACGCCGACCAGCACTTCGCCCGGGAAGGGTACAAGGACAAGAAGAAGCGGCCGCCCAACCACTTTAGCACCACGCTCGCCCCCGACGGCGACCGGGCCCTGGTCCGCCACTGGGTCGAGTACCTCCACTGGGGCTACGCACAGGAGCTCGTGGTCACGAAGCAGGCGGATCGCTGGCGCGTGCGCCTCGTCATGTTCGCCGAGCGCTGGCACAACCGATGAGGGCTGAGCGCCCATGAGCAGCGTGCGGCGGATCTCGCTCACGGTCGCGCCCGGGGACGCCCGCGAGCGCCTCGACCGCTTCATCGCCGCGCGCGGCGGCATCTCGCGCAGCCTCGCGCGCCGCGTGCTCGAGGTGGGCGGGGTGTTCGTCGACGGCAAGCGCTGCAAGGTGGCGGGGCGCGGGGTCCACCCCGGCCAGCGCGTGGAGGTGAACGTCGACGAGGTGGCCGCCGCGGCCGCGGGCACGCCGGCGGTCCCGCTCGACCGCGCGCGCCTCCTGTACGTCGACGACCACCTCCTGGCAGCGGACAAGCCGGCCGGGGTCCTGGCGCAGGCCACGCGGGCCACGGAGCGCGGCGCGCTGCCCGAGCTGTGCGCGGCGCTCCTCGGCTCGCCCGTCCACGTGGTGCACCGCCTCGATCGCGAGACGAGCGGCGTGACGCTCCTCGGCCGCACGAGCGAGGCCGCGGCCGCGCTCGGCGAGGCCTTCCGGCGCGGCGAGGTGCACAAGACCTACCTGGCGCTGTGCGCCCGGCCGCCCGAGCCGTCCGAGGGGACCGTTGACGCGCCGCTCGGCCCCGTGCCGGGCCGCCCGGGCCTCCACCGCGTCACGCCCGGAGGCGACGCCGCGCTCACGCGCTACCGCACGCTCGCCGTGGGGCCGGCGGCGGGCGCCGTGGCCGGGGCGCCAGGCGGGCCGGCCCTGGTCGAGGCCCGGCCCGAGACCGGCCGCACGCACCAGATCCGGGTGCACCTCGCCTCCGTGGGCGCGCCGGTCCTGGGCGACGTGCGCTACGGCGGGCCGCGCCGGCTCGGCGACCGGGAGGTCCCGCGCGTGATGCTGCACGCCTGGCGCCTCTCGCTCCCGCACCCCCTGACGGGCGCGCTGCTCGCCTTCGAGGCGCCGCTCCCGCCCGACTTCGCGGCGCTGGCACCGCCACGGCCCTGACGCGGCGACGCGGCGTGGCGGCCGGCGGCGGCGCGGGCAGCGGCGCTGAGGTTCTTGCCCCTCGGTCCCGGGACCGTGTAGGGTGAGGGGTGCCGGCCCACGGGCGGTGCTCACCCGCATGACCGTCACCCTCGTCATCCTCATCGCGCTGTCGGTCGCCTTCGACTTCCTGAACGGCTTCCACGACAGCGCCAACATCGTGGCGACGATGATCTCGTCGCGCGCGCTCTCGCCCCGGCAGGCGCTCACCATCACGGCCATCGCCGAGTTCCTCGGCCCCTTCCTCTTCGGCGTGGCCGTGGCCACGACGATCGGCGCGCAGGTGCTGAACCTCCCCCCGAGCCCGAGCGAGTCGATGGCGCTCGTGGTGGCCGCGCTCGCCTCGGCCGTGGCCTGGAACATCCTGACCTGGTACTTCGGGATCCCCTCCAGCTCGTCCCACGCCCTCATCGGCGGGCTCGTCGGCGCCGGCCTCGCCGACGCCACGTTCCGGCAGGCCGCGGTCGGGTTCTCCACGATCAACGACTTCTACGCGATCTTCCGCGTGGTCAAGGCGGCCGGCATCACCAAGGTGGTCGTGGCCTTGCTCATCTCCCCGCTGCTCGGGTTCATCGCCGGCTTCCTCCTCATGCGCGTCATCCGCTTCCTGGCCCGCGGCGCCACGCCCGGCGTGAACTGGGTCTTCAAACGCGGCCAACTGCTGACCGCCATCGGCCTCGCGCTCTCGCACGGCACCAACGACGCGCAGAAGACCATGGGCATCATCACCCTGGGGCTGGTCGTAGCCGGCGTCATCCCGGAGTTCAAGGTGCCGCTCTGGGTCGTGGCCCTGGCCGCCGGCGCCATCGCCGCGGGCACGGCCACGGGCGGGTGGCGCCTCATCAAGACGCTGGGCGGCAAGTTCTACAAGATCCGCCCGATCCACGGCTTCACCACGCAGATCGGCTCGGCCTCGGTCATCCTGGGGGCCGCGCTCCTCGGCGGCCCGGTCTCGACGACCCAGGTCGTGTCGAGCGCCATCATGGGCGCGGGCAGCGCCGAGCGCTTCTCCAAGGTGCGCTGGGGCGTGGGCAAGCGGATCGTGTTCACGTGGATCATCACGATCCCGGCCACCGCGATCTTCGCGGCCCTGGTCTACTGCGTGGTGCGGCCGATGTTCAGGTAGTCGCCCGGCCGCCGGGCTTGTCAGCGGTGAACCGGCCGCATATGGTAGTTGTCAGGTGCTTGCCTCAGCCGCCGTCGTCGCGACGGGGCGAGCCGTGAGCTTCGGTTACGGGTCATGACCCTTCAGGACATGCGGGCCACGCGGCGCGACGAGATTCTCCGAATCGCCCTGCGGCACGGCGCGACGCACGTCCGGGTCTTCGGATCCGTAGCACGCGGGCAGGCGAACCCCGACAGCGACGTCGATTTCCTCGTCGACATGGAGCCGGGACGGAGCCTCCTGGACATCGCCGCCCTGCTGCTCGAGCTGCGCGAGCTTCTGGGGTGCGACGTCGATGTCGTCACCGAACGAGGCCTGCGGCCGCGGATTCGCGCCCGCATCCTGGGTGAGGCCGTGCCGCTGTGAGGGACGACCGCCAGCGTCTCCTCGACGTGCTGGAGGCAATCGAGCGCATCGAGCGCTACACGGCGCAGGGCCGCGAGGCGCTCGAGCGAGACGAGCTGGTGCAGACGTGGGTAGTGCACCACCTCCAGATCATCGGCGAGGCGGCAGGCAAGCTCACGCCGGAGCTGCGGGCGGCGCACCCGGAGGTGCCGTGGGCGCAGATCGTGGGCACGCGCAACGTCCTGGTCCACCACTACTTCGGGATCGACGTGGAGCTCGTCTGGAGCACCGTCGAGCGAGACCTGCCGGCGCTCAAGCAGGCAGTCACGCGCGTGCTGGCTGGCCTCCCTCCAGGCGTCGCCGAGTAGCTCGAGCGGGGGCAGCCGGTCAGGTCCTGGTCCAGCGCAGGCGCGGCGTGCGCGCGGCGCGCGTCTCGTCGAGGCGCCGGACGAGCGTCCGGCGCGGCGCCTCGTGCAGGGCGTCGGGATTCGTCTTCGCCTCGGCGGCGATGGCGAGCATGGCCGCGGCGAAGCGGTCCAGCTCCTCGGGGGGCTCGGTCTCCGTGGGCTCGATCATGATCGCGCCCGCCACGTTGAGCGGGAAGTAGACCGTCGGCGGGTGGAAGCCGAAGTCCATGAGCCGCTTGGCCACGTCCATGGTCTGGACGCCGGTCTCCTTCTTGAGCTGCTTGTCCGACAGGACCACCTCGTGCATGCAGGGTCCCGCGAAGGCGACCGGGACCGCCCCCTCGAGCCGCGCGCGCAGGTAGTTGGCGTTCAGGACCGCCATCTCCGTGGCCT
>JACRCY010000324.1 GCA_016218785.1 Deltaproteobacteria bacterium | reverse complement strand
ACGACGACGGCCCCGGGCGTCTGCCCCTCGTGGCGCGGCTGCTCGTGACCGGCCTCGGGGCCCCGGCTCGCGTCGACGGGCGAGGTCGAGAGCAAGGGCTGGACGACCGCGTACTCCTCCTGAAGCGTGAGGGACACCCGGTCCCAGTCGACGTCGCCGTATTGGTCGGCGGTCGAGACTACCTGCGCGGAGAGCACGCACACCTTCCGGCCGGCCGGGACGTTTTGGGCCAGCCAGGTGGAAGCCCAGGCGCGCTCCTGGGGCGACAGGTAGACCTCCGGGCGGGGCGGCTCGCTCACCTCCAGCCCCAGCCCGCGCTGGAGCTGCTGGATCACGTGGCCATCGCCCTCGCGCCAGGCCAAGGGGCTGAAGCCCTTGGCCATGCTGTAGCCGGAGACGAACGGGTTGTTCGCAAAGGCGGCGCGGGTGTTGGGATGCTCGGTGACGTTGACCGTCATCCCCTTCTCCTGCACGAGCTGCCGGGCCAGCGGCGTGGTGCACAGCGCGTCGCCCAGGTGGCCCTCGAGGAGGAGGCCGAGGATGCAGTTCTGACGGAGGGGAGTCGCCCCGGTCGGCTCGGCCCGGCCGGGGCGACGGTCCATGGTGGCGGCTCGGCGGCGGGCACGCGCCCCTCCGGCCACGGGGCGGGAGTGGGAACGGGTCTTCCGGGGCATCGGTTCACCGTCGAGTTTCGCAGGAGTGCCGCACGAAGACAAGAACCGGGAGCCCCGCGGTCGAGCCCGGCTCCGCGGACGGCGCGTCATCGCGGAGTCGCGACCGCCCGTCTGCCCGTCAGTCCCCCGCGGGGGTCCGGGTCCACCGGGCGTTCTCCCAGGGCAGGGTGCCGAGCTCCGGGCGCGGAAGCGGAAGCGCAGCGCGGCCCGGCGTCGGGGCTGCGCCTCGCTGGGCGACCCATCGCAGCACGTCCTCTGCCAGGGCTGGCGCCAGCGTCATCTTGACCGGCCAGACCACGGCGGCGTTGCCCTTGCTCATCAGCACCGGGCGGTCGGGCAGCCGGTGGCCGCGGATTCGCGGCTCGGCGCGGTCCACGGTTATGGTGGCCCACTCGCAGGACCCCCAGTCCAGCCAGGGGAACAGCGCGCTCAGCTCACGGTGGGCGAAGCGGATCGCGGCGTCGTCGGTCTTGTCCGTCCCGTACTCGGCGACCAGCCCGCCGAGGTACCAGACCCAGCACCCCTCGCCCTGGAGATGGGCGGAGATGCTCACGCGCGGCCGCGGACCGGCGGTCAGGCAGTGCGCGTAAAGCGCGAACGGCACGTTCCTGACCAACACCTGCTTCAAGGGACGTCGCTGGGTCGACTCCCGCGGGAAGCCGAGAGCGGCCAGGATCTCCTCGTTCCCGAGCCCCGCCGAGAACACGTACTGATTGGCCCGCAGGGAGCGGAGCCCGCCCTCGGTCTCCAGCACGACGTGGTCGATGCCGCCCGCGCCGGCGGCGACCCCCCTGACGACCGCGCGGTAGATCCTGCTGCGCCACGGAGCAGCGAGCTCCGCGATCAACGACTTGCAGTCGACGACCGACTCGTGCAGGCGGTACACGCTCCCCCTGAGCCGCGGGGCCGCCCGAAAGACGCCTGGCCAGTCCGGGCGCTCCAGCTTCTCGATGCGCGAGCGCATCGCCTTGGTGGCGAAGAACGCCGCGACCGCCGAGGCGACGCTCCCCGGGGACCAGAGGTGCTGGCAGTCCGACAGCCGCCTCACCCGGGAGAGGTCGATGACGCCTGTCCCCCGCAAGCAGGCGGCCCATGCCGCCGCCATGGCGGCCATGACCTCCGAGTGCCCGGTCTTCCTCGCCTGGAGGGTGTAGCGCTGGCCGCCATGGATCATGCCCTGAGACGTGAGCGTCTGTCCGCACCCCAGGGTGGCGTGCTCGACGAGGATGGCATCGTAGCCGAGGCTGCACAGCCGGTTGAGAACCCACAGCCCGGCGATGCCTCCGCCGAAGACGGCTATCTCGACGCGGTGCTCGCTGGCTGGCGCGGCCATGCCCCTCCACTGTATCCGCGCCACCAGCGACCGCAACTCCGCCGTGGGTGATCGGCACGGCGCCGTCGAGCGGCGAGAGGTTGACCCGGCGGTGGGCAGGTGCGAGAGTCGGAGCGCGCGACGCGCCGGCCGGAACAGATCGAGCTCATGGGATATCCCGAATTTGACCGTCGGCTCCTGCGGATCAGGCCGCTTGGCGACCGCATCAACCGGACGCGGATCGAGCAGAGCCACGTGACGCCGGAGGCGCCGCCTCGCCCGCAGCCGCCCGAGGTCGAGCGCGTGATCGCGGAGACCATCGAGCGGATCACGCACGCCCGCCACGAGGGGCGGCCAGTGGTCCTGGCGTTCGGCGCGCACACCATCAAGAACGGGCTGGCTCCGGTCCTGATCCGCCTGATAGAGCAGGGCTGGGTGACCCAGCTGGCCACGAACGGCGCCGGGATCATCCATGACTGGGAGTTCGCCTTCCAGGGCGCCAGCGCCGAGCACGTCGCGGAGAACGTCAGCCGGGGCCAGTTCGGGCTGTGGCAGGAGACCGGGTTCTTCATCAACCTGGCCCTGATCGTGGGGGCGTTCGAGGGGCTGGGATACGGCGAGTCCGTCGGCGCGCTGATCGAGAGAGACGGCCTGCAGCTACCAGCTCCCGACGAGCTGCGGGAGCTGGTCCGGACGGAGGGGGGCGGGGATCTCTCCCGGGCGGCGGCCGCCGCGGATCTGCTGCAGGCCATCCGGGAGTTCGGCCTCGAGCCCGGCTGGATGAAGGTGCCTCATCCGTACCAGGCCTTCAGCGTCCAGGCTGCGTCCTACCGGCAGCGGATCCCGCTGACGGGTCACCCGATGTTCGGCCACGACATCATCTACACGCATCCCATGAGCCATGGCGCGGCCATCGGGCGCGCCGCCCAGCGGGATTTCCTGATCTTCGCGCGGGCGGTGAGCCAGCTGGAGGGCGGCGTGTACCTCTCCGTCGGGTCGGCCGTCATGTCGCCCATGGTCTTCGAGAAGGCCCTGTCGATGGCGCAGAACGTCAGCCTCCAGCGAGGAGCCCCGATCAGCCGGCACTTCATGGTGATCGTGGACCTGGCCCGGTCGGGCTGGGACTGGCTCAAGGACGGGGAGCCGCCGCAGGACCATCCGGCCTACTACCTGCGCTTCTGCAAGACGTTCAGCCGGATGGGGGGCACGATGCGCTACGTGTCGGCCGACAACCGGGATTTCCTCCTGGCCCTGTGCCAGGGGCTCGGGGAAGCCCGGTGACTGCCACGGCCCACCTCGTCGGGACGCGCAGGTGTGGCCTGATGAGAGGAACATGACGACGGGCTACACCAGGGCCATCCTCCATCGCCGGCTGGGGTTCGACTATCCCCACATCACCCATGGCGAGGGCTGCTACCTCGTCGACGAGGGGGGGAAGAGGTATCTGGACGCCGCTGGCGGCGCCGCCGTGGCCTGCCTGGGCCACGGGCTGAGCGATGCCGCCGAGGTCGTGGCTCGAACGGTCCGGCAGTTCTCCTACCTGCACGGCTCTCAGTTCACGACCCGCGAGCTGGAGAGCTATGCCGAGAACCTGATCGCCGTGGCCCCCGCGGGCATCGCCCACGTGTTCTTCGTCTGCAGCGGATCCGAGGCCACGGAGACCGCCGTCAAGCTGGCCTACCAGCATCACCAGTGTCTCGGCCACGCCGGCAAGCGCAAGGTCGTCTACACGAACCCCGGCTACCACGGCAGCACCCTCTTCGCCATGTCCGTGACCGGCAAGCGCTCGTCGCAGCAGAAGTTCGCCGGCCTGGTGACGCCGTCGCCGGAGATCCCGGCGCCCGTCTGCCTGCGCTGCCCGTTCCGGCTGACGCCGGACGCGTGCCGCCTGGAGTGCGCCGCCGCGCTGGAGGAGGCCATCCTGCGGGAGGGGCCGGACACGGTGCTCGCCTTCATCGTGGAGCCGGTGCTCGGCGCGTCCGTCGGGGTCTGCATCCCGCCCGCGCGCTACCTGGAGCGGGTCCGGGCGATCTGCCGGAAGCACGACGTCAGCCTGATCTTCGACGAGATCATGTGCGGCTACGGCCGCACGGGGAAGTGGTTCGCGTCGGAGTGGTGGGGGGTGACGCCCGACATCATGACCGCCGGGAAGGGGATGGGCGCGGGGCTGGTCCCCCTGTCCGGCGTCTTCTGCACGGCGGAGGTCCTGGAGGTGATCCGCGGGCGCTCCGGCGACTTCGCGCACGGCTTCACGTTCGCCAACAACGCCATGGCCGCCCCCGTGGCCCAGTTCGTCCTCGACTACATGAAGCGGCACGCGCTGCTGTCGCGGGTACAGGAGGTGGGCGGCTACCTCATGGACCGTCTCCACGAGACTCTCGACGGCGACGAGCACGTGGGCGAGATCCGCGGCTTGGGCCTCATCATCGGCTGCGAGGTCGTTCGCGCGCGGCAGGGACAGGTTCCCTTTGAGCGCGAGCGAGCAGCGGCCGAGCGGATCGTGCAGGAGGCCATGAAGCGGGGGGTGAATCTGTACTTCTCGACGGCACATGCCGATGGGGTTCGCGGCGACGCCATCGTCATCGCACCGCCGTACATCCTCACGGAGCCGGAGGCGGACACGATCGTCGCGGTCTTCGCGGAATCGCTTCGGGCCGTCACCTCAGGCTTGGAGTGAGGCGACGCGCTTCGAGCGGTTCTGGCGCTCCTAATACCGGACTCCCGCGTGAGGCCGCGACGCCACTCCTACCGGCCGATCACTCCCGATCGACGACTGGCCCTTGGCCTCGACGCGAGCTGACACGGCCAGGTGCCGGTCACCTACCGTTCCCGGGTGATCTCCACGGGCGCGTGCGGCCGCGGTCCATCGCCCAGACGCAGCGCGTGCGCCAAGCAACCCCCGGCGCAGCGCCGCGCGCGCCGGTACTCGCACGAGCTGCACTCGGCGAAGATGCCGTCGGCCTGGTGGGCCGCGCGCAGGCTCGCCCACTCCTCGTCGTAGAGCTTGTGCAGGTCGGAGATGCTGCGACCGTCCCGCAGCGCGATGTGCTTGTCCTGCGAGAGCGGGAAGCAGGCCCACGTGTCGAGGCCCATCGAGATGTCCACGACCGGAGAGCAGACGAAGTTGAAGTCGGTGCCGCAGCGGTAGAGCGCTCCCAGCTGGGCATCGGTGAAGGCGCACAGCGGGATGCCGCAGTCGAAGGTCACCAGGCCCCCGACACGACGCGAGGCCTCGGCCAGCCGCACGATCTGGGCGGCCGCGGCGCGGTAGTGCTCGACGCCGAGCATCTCGTTGCCGGCGTCGAGGATGGGCTGTGCCAGACCCACGCGCACGGTCTTGTTGGTGCCGCACGACGCGCCCAGCTCGACCGCGAAGCACGGGTCGAGGTCCACGCGGTACAGGTTGAGCGAGACGCAGCAACGCCGGCCCAGCGCGGTCAGGAAGGCGCGCTGCCGCTCGCGTTCGTGCTCCGGCGTGATCTCGGGGAAGTTGACGTTGACCATCACCGGGAAGGGCGCGCTGCTCGGAATGGCGCGCAAGCCCGCGATCGTTGCATCGTCGGCGATGCCATTGGTGAGCAGGGACACCTTGAGGTTCCGTTGCAGCAGGTACCGGCAGATCTCCACGCAGTGGGGATGCAGCGTCGGTTCGCCGCCCAGCACGCCGAGTTGCTTGCCGCCGGCCGCGATCACGTGATCGGCGATCCGCACCACGTCCGTGAGCGGCATGTCCTGCGGCCGGTTGCCCGGCATGGTGTGCAGCGCGAAGCAGTAGGGGCACTTGCGGTTGCAGCGGTTGTTGATGACGAGGTTCCCCATCAGCGGCTCCCACCCGCGCCGGAGCCGCCGGACGCGTCGCGCGCGGTCGCGCGGGCCTGCTGCAGCAGGGCCATGACCGCGAGCCACTCGCGGCACGCGCGGCGATCGCCCGCGGGGAACAGCAGCAGACCACGGCAGGCTTCGTAGTGGGCGCAGCGGGCGCAGGGCCGGCCCTTCGCGCGGGCGCGGCGCTCGTGCGCCACGCGCTCGCGCCACAAAGGAGACTTCTGCCAGGCCGGTAACGGCCCGCCCTCGAGCTTGCCCAGGAAACGCCGCTTTCTGGCCAGGCGAGCCGAGATCGTGACGCGCCCCTGCGCGTCGACGTAGAGGTGCTCGCCAGGCTGCTCGAGGAACAGCTCCGCCAGGGTGGGGCGATCCCCTTCGCTCGCACCGAAGCCCCGTGCCAGGCTGAAGAACGGCTCGATGGGCGTGTCGAGCACGGGGCTTTCGAGGAAGTACGCCGCGAGGCTGCCGAGCACGCCTGGCGCCGCGCCCTCCGGAGGGAGCGCCACGCGGATCCCCAGCGAGGCCAGCATCATGAGCACCCCGCCGTCGCCCACGCTCTCCGACCGGAACTCGACGAGCGCGTCGAGCGAGCGCAGCGCCTGGACGCTGCCGACGATGGTCGCCCAGTCGGGCTTCGTCATCTCCACGACGAGGCGCCCGCCGAACTGGGCGAAGCGCTTGGGTGCCTTGACGAACTCCTCGGCCTCGGTGATGACGGCGAGCACTTGCAGCCCGAGCAGGGGCTTGCCGATGCGGTCCGGGGTGATGCGAGCGCGCACCGCCCGCGCGAACGGGAAGCTCGGGTGGTCGACCATCGTCGTGACGAAGGTCACGCCACCCGAGGGTGGGCGCTTGGCGGTGGTCCGTTTGCTGCGTCGCCCGCCCGCCGCTCGCGCCCTTCGCGGTGCGGCGGCCCGCTCGGGCGACGGCGTCGCCAGCGGGCCAGCGAAGGCCCGCCGCGCCACGGGGCTCAGGACGGCCCGGCTCGCCCCGACTCCGGGGCTGTCCGTGGAGCGCACCTCGTCAGCAGAGGTCGTCACGCCTGACATCACCTCCCTACGGTCTCCCTCCTGAGGTATCCCCTCCTCGTGATCGTCGCGCCAGCCCGCGGGGTCGGATCTCGGCACGGTCTTCCACCTCGGCGGCATGGCGCGACCGGATCCCGGGGAGTACGAGGCTCAGGTACTTCTTCCCGTCCTTGATCACGAGCCCGCGTCCGCACAGATCGACGAGGAGGCTCGAGACCTGCCCGGCCGGCAGCGCCGGAAGCGCCGCGCGCAGGCTCTCCTCGAGCTTCGGGGCCTCGAGGAGGCGCAGCAGTCGCAGGCTGGGCCGGTCCAGCCGGTGCGTCACGGGCTCGGCGGCTCGCGAGTCGTAGACGACCGTGGCTCGACCCTCGCGGCGCAGCGCGAGCTGCGGTCGCTCGCGCTTGTCCTGCCTGCTCCAGTCGGCCCTCCAGCGGGACACGAGCGTGACCAGCTGCCCCCACCAGGGGCCCACGGTACGAGCGAACCAGGCGTCGTGGGACTCGTCGCAGAAGGAATAGGCCGCGTCGTAGAGATCCTGTCCGCGGAAGGGGAGCGCCATCTCGTACATCGGCCGGGGCTTCAGCTGTAGCCCGAACCGGGCCGGCTGGTCGAAGTAGACGGAGTAGCGATCGAACCTGAGGCGGTACACCCGACCCGGGGGCGGCAGGTGCCTGAGCCGCGGCATCAGCTCTACGTAGGAGCGGAACACTTCCTCGGTCTCACCGGGAAACCCGACGAGCAGCAGCCACCGCGGCAAGACGCCGTACGCGGCGCACGCCTTCAGCACCTGCAGGCACTCGATCAGGGTGGAGCCCTTGTTCATCAGCTTGAGCGTCGAGGTCGCAAGGGACTCGATGCCGACCTGGACCGCGCTGACGCTGGCCCGCGCGAGCGTCCTGACCTCCGCCGCCGTGAGGTTCGACTTCACCTCGTAGAAGATCCCGACGCCGGGGGGCACCTTCAGCCGCGGGAGCACCTTCGCGGGGTAGTCGCGCGGCATGATGTTGTCGACCGCGCTCAGGGACCCGATGCGCGTCCCGTATCGGTCCAGCAGCCCCCGCAGGTAGCGGACGGCCGTCGCCGGCTTCATCGCCTGGTAGCACAGGCTGGTGCTGTTCAGCCCGCAGAACGTGCACTGGTGGCGCTGGCCCCACCAGCAGCCACGGGAAGTCTCGAAGGACAGCATGGGCTTCACGCCGGCGAGCTTCAGCCGCGCGAAGGCGGCGAGGAAGTCCTCATAATCCAGCGGAACGACGTCGTTGATGTCGGTCGGCTCCCCCGTCTCGTCCGGCGCCGCGGGGCCGAGCCGGGCGATCTTGTCCCGCGAGAGCACCCCCTGCGGCTGGTCCCGCTGCTCCGGGCGTCCCTCGAGCATCAGCCTGACGAACGCCGGCAGGGTCTTCAGGGCGGGGCCGGAGAAGACGAAGTCCACCGCGGGCACGCCGCGCAGGATGGCGCGCCCCATGGGCCCCTCGCAGTTCGGGCCCCCCATGACCACCGGGAGCCGAGGGTTGCGCGCCTTGAGCAGGCGGGCCAGCGCGAAGCACGCCACGTGCTGCGTGAACAGCGAGGTCAGCCCGACGAGGTCGTAGCGGTCGATGGCGTAGCGGTCGATGAGCAGTCCCAGCACCGCCGGGGCCTGCCGGATCCCGCGCAAGAGATCGGCGCGGAACTCGGGGTGCCGATCGGGGAAACAGCGGTCGTAGAACTCCTCGCTCCGATCGGTCTCCTCCGCGAACGCAGTCGGCCGGAAGAACCAATCCGCCACTGCCGTCTCGTCCGGTGTCGCGGTGACGGACAGCTCGAGAAACAGGCGGGCGCCGACAAAGCGAGCGAAGTCGATGTTGAGGTAGAGGATGTCGACCTCGACCCGGTCGCCGAGCTCCGCCCGCAGCGCGTGGCGCAGCTGTGTCAGCCCGATCGAGGGCATGTCCACGCGGGCGAACGGCATGTTGACGAGCGCGATGCGCATGCTAGTCGCTCGGCTATCCCTGCGGCGGGCTAGGGTAGTATAGCATCTCGGCGTCGAACGCTGGCGGCGAGGTCGCCGGATCGGCGCGTCAGGGGCGCTTGCCGCCGCGGCGCGCTGGTCGTCGCGCTGTCGGCCGTCCGGCCGCCGGCTGGCCCGGCGCGAGCTCCCTCAGGGGCGACGGCGAGTGGAGCGGCGCGGTCGGCGCGCTGGCCTCGCGGCAGAATCGCTCGAACACCGCGAGCGCCATGCCCTGGAAGATGAGCCTGAGCTGCCTGCGGATGTCGCGCGCGGGGTAGGCCTCGCCGAGAGCCAGGTAGCTCGCCAGGCGGAGCATCGGCGCGCGATCGAGGAGGCTCCCCGGCTGCTCGAGGTAGGCCTCGCGGAAAGCCGGGAACACGCGGGTCGCGAGCCGCCACTTCATGCGGTGTTCCAGGCCGTCGTCGCGCGCGGTGTGGTCGAATGGCACCTTCGGCCGTCGCGCGAAGGAGGGGCGCGGCAGGACGGCGGCCGCTGCCTGGCGCACGATGCGCTTGTCCCAGAAGAGCCGGGCTTGGAGGCGCGGCGGGACCGACGCCAGGAGCTCCACGAGCGGGTGATGGAGAAAGGGAACCCGGGCCTCGATGCTCTGGCTCATCGACGTCCGGTCCTCGTGCCACAGCTGGCACGCCTGCAGGCCGAGCTGCCGGTCGAGCATCTCCTGGTGGAACGGCGCGAAGGGCCGGGGGATCAGGGCGTGCCTGGCCTCCCGCGAGAGGATGCTCGCCACGAGGTCACCCCGCCCGATCGCGACGCGCACGGCCTGCACCTCACGCTTCCGGCCGAGGTCGTCGACGTACTCCGGCCAGGTGGCAGGCCCGCCGCGGATCAGGTTCGAGTAGCCGCCGGCGAACTCGTCGGCGCCCTGGCCGAGGAGGATCACCTTGAGACCGGGGACGACGGTGCGGGCGTGGCGGTGGAGCTGCTGCTTGAGGAGGAACTCGTTCTCGTAGAGCGGCTCGTCGCACGACCAGATCAACGACTCGAAGGCCTCGAGCGTGTACACGCCGCTCTTCTCCAGGGCCTCCTGGCTCATGTCGACCGGATGGACCGGGAGGCCCAGGGCCCGGGCCACCGCGACCGCCTGGGCCGCGTCGCCGCTCGCGCGGGTGGCCTCGGTCACGATGGTGAAGCAGTGCGCGTTGCGCGCGTGGCGGGCCGCGGCCGCCGCGATCATGGACGAGTCCACCCCTCCGCTCAAGAAGACGCCGGCGGGCACGTCGCTCATGAGGTGGGCCTTCACGCTCTCCTGGAAGGCGTGGGAGTAGCGCTCCGCGTACTCCGCCGCCGGGGCCGGCGCCTCGTCGCTGCCGAAGTGGTCCGCGAGCGACCAGTAGGGACGAACCTCGGGCGCCTGTCCCGCTGCGAGGCTCAGGTAGCAAGCGCCGGGAAGGTAGTGCACCCCCTTCACGAAGGTCGGCACCTCGGGAAAGGAGAACTCGACGAAGTCGAACCACCAGAGACCCGCCCACTCGAGCTCCCGCGGGCAGTCCGGGTGCGCGAGCAGCGCCTTCAGCTCCGAGCCGAAGAGGAGCTGTCCGCCCGCGTGGTGGTAGTAGAGCGGCTTGATACCGAAGCGATCGCGCGCCAGGACCAGGCGGCGGCGCGTGACGTCCCAGACGGCGAGGGCATACATCCCCTCGAGGCGTTCGAACGCGTCGACGCCGAGCTCCTCGAAGAGGTGGACCACGATCTCGGAGTCGGAACGGCTCTGGAACGTGTGGGGCTCGCGCAGCGTGGCGCGGAGATCGAGGTGGTTGTAGACCTCGCCGTTCACCACGACGCAGAGCGTCCTCTGCTCGTTCCAGATCGGCTGGGCGCCTCCCGCGACGTCGACGATCGACAGCCGCCGGAACAACAGGCTCAGGCACCCGTCATCGTGCAGCTGCTCGTCATCCGGCCCGCGATGGGCGATCCGTCGTCCCATCGCCCGGAGGAGGCTCTCTCGCTCCCGCGCGTGGGGACGCCGTCGCTCGAAATCCAGGACTCCGACGAAGCCGCACACGGCGCGGCGATTGTACCGCGGATCTGTTCAGGGGGGGACGTTCCCGTCCCCCCTCGTCGGGCAGAGCCCGACGAGCTTCCCCCCACCGCGCGCTTCCCGCGCGGGTTGGTGGCTTCGTCGGCCTCGGGCTTCGTCAGCCGAGAGGTGGCGCTCGTCTAACCTTCAGGAGCTTGACCCCGTGCGACGCTCGATCACCCCCCGTGAGTAGCTACGTGGCGCGGATCGTCGGGGATGGGGCCAGCCGTCGCTCCGGCCGGCCGCCGGATGGCACGAGCACGGCTACCGCGAGCGCGGCACCTTGCGCCGGCGGGGCCCCGGCACCGGCGCTCCCGTGGGGTCGCCGGAGCGAGGTACGCCTCCGGCCGCGCTCTGGGTGGTGGTCGGGCGACTCGCGTCCCCGCGGGTGACCTCGGTCGTGTGCTGGGCCAGCAACCGCCGGACCGCTTCCCCCTTCCGCTTGGCCTGGGTCAGCTCCTCGCTGACCGCGTGCAGGAGATCGAAGCACAGCCGGCAGCGCCAGCACTGGAACCCGCAGGTCCTCGTCGCGTGGCGCCACGCATCGACCAGCCCCGCGCATGACCATTTCTGGTAGCCCTCGAGTCGTCCGGGGTACTGTTGGGCGATGGAGCCAATGACGGGTCCGGCGCCGTGGACGACCTCATCGATCAGGTCCAACCAGACCTGCGTGTGGTCCTCGGGGCGTCCGTTGAACTTGACGACGTCGATGAGGGCCGCGACCTCCGCGAAGTCCTCGCGGAAGGGCGGCAGGATCGGCGCGGAAAACACGTTGCCGAACCGGTTACACGAGTAGTTGGGTGGGACGTTGAAGCGAGTGTCGCAGCCGGAGAGCGTGTCAGCGTCCGGGTGAGTCATGGTGTGCTGATAGTGTTCCTCCCAGAAAGGACAATCGCCGCGGCAGCGCGACTCGCCCGCCAGCGCCGCGAGCATGACCTTCTTGCCATCGCGCTCGTGGAAGGCGAGCTGGGCCGCACGGATCAGCTCCAGTGTGTGCCGATCGCGCATGACCAGGCGGTCGATCATGACGTAGTCGAATCCGGCTTCAGCCAGATTCCAGAAGTCCTGGCCCGAGCGGACCCGCCGCAGCACGGTGCTCTTGATGCGCAGCTCGGGGAACTCGCGCTGGAGCAGGCCGAACTTCATCCACAGCGTGTGCGGAATGGTGATGCTGCGCAGCCCGGCGCCGTAGAGCGGCGCCAGCCCCTTGACGAAGAGCTCGAGGTTCTCCTTGGTCGGAGGGACGTAGATGTTGTTGAACAAGCCGGAGACGGTCACGCCCGAGCGGGACTGCACGCGAAGCGCGTCGCGGATGTGCATCTGGGAGTGCATCGGGTCGACGATGACTCCCAGCGCGTCGACCCGGAAGGGCTCGACTCGACAGGTCACGTTGATGTCGTAGATGTACTCCTTCAGCTTCTGCAGGCGCGCGACGAGGGCGTCATCGTCGAAGGCATGGCGCGGGAACGTCACCGGCACGGCCAGAGAGAACTTCAGACTCGAAGGCATCACACCGTCCCTTCTACTCGCAGCCGAAGACCACCGCGACTCGCCTGATCCTGGCCCGAGCCACCGGCACGCGTCAAGTGAGAGGGCGCGCCCGGCCGCCGGGCCGTAGGCAGACTGCGGCCATGGAGGTATGATCCGTGTCCGTGGGCAGCTCCAGAGAGATGAGGACCTTCGGCAAGCCGTTCATCGACGGGCTCTATCCCGGCTCGTCGCGGCGCCGTGTCTACCCGTATCCCGAGCGGATGTTCCATGACCACGACATCTTCCCGCTCTTCATCGTGGACGGCGGAGCCTTCCTGTTCGCGAATCGAGCCTTCGGCGGTGGCACCGGGAGAGACCTCCTTCGGGCGCTCGACGCCGGCTCCCTGTTCGCCCCGTGGGAGGTGGACGGCAAGCTGAGGTGGAACAGGTCGTTCGAGGACGCAGCCCGCTCTCCCTGCGCCTACGAGACGCAGAAGCAGGAGTGGCTGAACAGCCTCTTCTTCCTGCTGCCCATCGCGCAGGAGTACTTCAGGACCGGTGACGAGCGCCGGGCGCGGTCCTGGTACTCCCACTTCCGGAGGTGGCAGCGAGCCCAGCCCTACGTTCCCGGGCAGGACGGGAAGCCATGGTGGGCGAGCGATCGGTGCTGGATGGACATGCAGATCACGTGGCGCCTCCTGGTGTTCGTGCACAGCGTCTTCCTGCTGCGGCGGTCCGCGTCCTTGGGCCCGCGGCACTGGCATTCGATCTACGAGTCCATTCGCTTCCACGCCCAGCTGCTGGTGGGAGAGGCTCGGGCGCAGCTGGCCCGGAAGACGCCGGAAGGCAATCACTTCCTGCAGAAGGGCAACGCCTTGATCTACGCGGGCCTGCTCTTCCCGGAATTCCCGGACTCGACTGGGTTCGTCACGACCGGCCGCGCGACGATCCGCAAGCACCTGCGGGAGGAGATCAACGCCGACGGCGGCAGCGTGGAGGCTTCTCCCAGCTACAGCCACTTCATCGCGCGGCTCTATCTCGAGGTCTTCCTGCTCCTGAAACACAACCGCATGCCCGGGATTCCCGGCCTCGAGACGAGCATCAGGAGGCAATACGGCTTCCTCGCCCGGACGGCATCGCCCGCCGGGGCCACCCTGGCGCTGTCCGATTCCTACGAGCTCAACGTGACGGACGACCTCCGCATCGTGGAGCAGCTTCTGCCGCTGCGGCGCACGAGGGCCACATCCCTGTCGGTGTTCCCGCAGAGCTGCTTCGCGGTCATGCGCGGCCGGAACATGACGGCCTACCTGGACGGCATGCCAGTGGGCACCTGGCACCACCACGACGGCAAGCCCAACCTGCTGCTCTACGTCGGCGCGCAGCCGTTGCTCGTGGACTCAGGCTGCTTCGAGTACGACCACCAGGAGCTGCGTCGCTGGGCCAAGAGCGCCCGGGCCCACAACGTCGTGATCGTGGACGGCGGCGTCCAGCTGGCGGGCCGAGGAGAGAGACGGGTGAGCCCGGTCGTCACCCTGGAGCGCTGCGAACGTGCGCGGGGCCGCCAGCGGGTGGTGATGCGGCATCGCTCGGAGAGCCCGGGGCTGTCCTATTGGTGGTCGCGAACCGTCGAGATGAGCGAGACGACGCTCGAGCTGGTAGACCGAATCAAGGCGTCGCGCCCGGTGAGCGCCGAGCAGCTGTTCTACCTCGCAGCGTTGCACGTCACCAGGCCGCGCCACGGCCGGGAGGTGGTCGTTCCCGTGGGCGGGAAGGTGGTCCACGTGCAACAGCAGCGCCGGCACGCCGGCGGGGCCTTCGTGGTCGAGTTCTTCCCGGTGATGGGGCCAGGCAACCAGGTGACCGAATCCCCCCGTCTGTCGTCGAGAGCCGAGGGACGCGACCTCGTCTTTCACGTGAAGTTCTCGCTCCAAGAGATCCCCCGGTCCTCGCGGTGAAGAAACTTCGTCGGGAGAGCCGCCCGCCCGGCGGCCAGGGCCGAGCAGTCGACGAGGCGATCGACCCCCCACGGGCGCGCCCGTGCCGGGAGCGCGGCGCGCACCAGCGCGTTCTCGTAGAAGTGGGCGCACTCGCTCACCAGGACGCGCTCGCCGGCAGGACCTATCTTGCCGACGACCACGACGTCATGGCACGTCTTCCCGCACGCGCGGCCCGTCCGGTAGGCATCGTCTCGCCCGCGGAGTCGCTCGTGCAGACAACGGCGACCCGAGGCGATGTAGACGTACGGATGGTAGAGCGACGTGCGCAACGTCGGCCCGGCCCGGAACGAGTAGCCCTGCGCGACGTTGTCGAGCTCGACGCGTGTCACTCGCTGCTCGGCGAGGAAGGCTCGGAACTCGGCGCTATCGAGGCTCGAGTGCCGCACGAACGCGCGCATCTCCCGCGACATGTGGTCGAGGGCGAGGCGCGAGAAGCCCCGCGGGATCCGGAGGAGCAGACGCCCCAGCACGGGTTTGAACGGGCTGTCGTGCAGCCGCTCCAGCACCCCCCAATCGTTGCACACCACCTCGGTCCCGGGGGCCGTCACCCCGAGCATCCGCTCCACGCGCAGGAGGCCGCGGTCGGTGCAGGGGGGCGTCACCAGCGTCAGGGCGATGCGCCGTGCGCGGACAAGCTGCTGCAGCTGTCGGACCGTACGCGCTGCCGGCACCAGGCTCTCGCACGTCTCGCTGCCGAGGTAGAGGCGGGCGTGAGAGGCAGCGCGCACGGCGGCATCGGCGAGATCGTGGCGCACGAACACCGCCGCCTCGACCGCCGCGGCGCCCGATTTCGCCGCCACCACCGGCTCAGTACATGCAGTCACGCCGGCAGTCCTCCCCGTAGATCTCGCGGTAGAGCGCCCGGACGCGCGTCTTGAAGGTCCGCGCCCCCTTCCGCTGTTCCATCCCCTCCAGCGCGTCGACGGCGCGGCGGAGGAACCGGACGTCACTCACCTTCCGCTCCAGGGGCAGCTCGCGTCCCGCGATCTTCACCGCGGCCACTCCGCGCTGCGCCAGCTCCCGGACGGAGCACACGCCGCACGAGTGGACCGACGCTGTCAGGTGCCGGCGCAGACCCACGACCTCGAGAGGGGTCAGCGGGCGCGAGGTGGTGTATCGCCGTATCGAGCTGCACTTGTACTCGACGGCGGGGTAGACCTTGTCGTGCATGTAGTAGCAGGCCCCCTGCGAGAAGAAGCAATCCTGGTTCTTGATGAACACCTCGAAGGCGAGGCCCGCGTTGTGCTCGGCGAGGCCCGCGATCTCCGCGAGCGTCAGGTGGCGTGGCAGCACGATCTGGCTGACGCCGCGCCGCCGGAAGAACTCGGCGGCACGGCCGTTCTGGACCTGGCCGACGGTGGAGAGGACGATCCGGAGCTGCGGATGGCGGACACGAACGAGGTCGAGGAGCGCGATGTCCGTCACGATGACGCCGTCGACGTCGTGGTGCCGGTCCAGGAAGGCTAGGATGGCGTCAAGCTCCCAGTGGCGGTAGGCGTACCAGTTGAAGGCGAGGTACAGCGCTCCGCCGTGCTGGTGGATGCGCGTGCACGCGTCGCGCGTCTCCTCGTCGGTTTCGAAGTTGCACCCGGGCCAGGGACGACAGTTGATGACCGGGGAGGCCGCGGCCGCGGCGCCGAACAACACGGCGCTGTCCAACCCGGCGTAGAACTGGCGCGCCCCCGCCTCCAGCAGCGGATCGACCTCATCGAGGGCGCGAAGAGGGCAGAGAATCTCCACGGGTGCTGCATCAGTATAGCCGCTTCAGACGGGCTGCGACAGCCGCGCGGACGAGCTTGCAGCGCGCGGCGGTCCTTGGCATCATCTAGGAAAGGAACCCTCAGAGGGTTCCTGTGACCTCCCGCGCCGGATGACGCCAGGCCAAGCCTGGCGTCATCCACGCGACTCTTGACTCATGGCGCGCGTCCTCTTCGCCTGGGAGCTCGGCCGCAACTTCGGCCACGCCTCTGGCTTGGCTCCCATCGCGGCCGAGCTCGGCAGGCGCGGTCACGTGGTGATCGCCGCGCTCGCCAACATCCACGAAGGGCAGCGCTTCCTGCCTGCGGAGGTGCTGCTGCTGCCGACCCCGAAGGCTCCCCCGCTCTCCAAGAGCGAAGAGGCCAAGCTCGGCGGCGGCCCGCCATGCACCTACGGCGACCTCCTGGCCGCGAGCGGCTACCACGACGCCAGGCTCCTGGCGGGGCTGGTGAGGACCTGGCGCTCGCTCTTGACGATGGCCCGGCCCGACGTGGTGCTGTACGAGTCGGCGCCCACGGCCATGCTGGCCTCGCGCGGCCTGCCGTTCGCCAAGCTGGGCTTCGGCTCCGGCTATTCCATCCCGCCGCGGACCGCGCCCTGGCCGCCGATGTTGCCCCGCCTGAGCCGGCCGCCTGGCGAGCTCAAGCGCCGCGAGCGTGCCCTGGTGCGCACGATCAACCGCGTGCTCGCGCAGAACGCCATCAGGCCGATCGCGGCGCTGAACGACATCTTCGATCTCGACGCCACGCTGGTCAAGAGCGTGCCGGAGCTGGACCAGTACGGCGCCCGCTCCGACGTCGAGTACGTCGGGCCGTCCTACACGCTGGACAGCGGCGCCGCGGTGGCCTTTCCGCGCGGTCGGGGACCGTGCGTGTTCGTGTACCTGCGCCCGGTGCTCACGTTCGTGCAGGAGGCCGTGATCCGGGACCTCAACCGCCTGCCCTATCGCTTCATCGCCGTGCTGCCCGCGGCCTCGCCGGAGCAGCTCGCGCGGCTGCGTCAGCCGCACATCCGGGCCACCGCGCACCCGGTTCGGCTCGACCAGGTGACCAGGACCGCCGATCTCGCCGTGTGTCACTCCGCGGTCGGCACCGGCGCGGCCTTCCTCTTCGCTGGTGTGCCGCTGCTGCTCGTGCACACGTGCATCGAGCAGGAGATGAGCGCGCGCCGGGCGATCGAGGCCGGGGCGGCGCTCGAGGCTTCGGCCAACGAGCCCACCGCCCACCCGGGGTTGATGGCCCGGTTGCTCCAGGAGCCCGGGTTTCGCGAGGGCGCCCGCCGCCTCGCGCAGCGGTACGGCGGCGAGGGCGAAGCGAGCCGCGTGCGCCTGGTGTGTGATCGGGTGGAGCGGGCGCTGGCGGAGAACGGCTGGCCGCCCACCCGCCCCCCGCGACGCCCGAAGGGCGAGCCGGCGCGCGAGGCGCGCCGCGGGAGGGT
>JACRCY010000030.1 GCA_016218785.1 Deltaproteobacteria bacterium | reverse complement strand
CCTCGCCACCTGGTCGCCGGCGGGCAAGCAGCGCCTCAAGGAGAGCCTCTACGCCGAGGCTAGCTTGGGCAACCCGGTCGACGTGGTGGCCACGGCCAACGCCGACCACTACCACGCCGCCGTCGACACCCTGCTCCAGGAGGAGGGGGTCGACATGGTGCTGGTCTTCTTCGTGACCGCGCCCTTCACCGACACCGCCGCCATCGCCACGCGGCTCAAGGAGGCGATCAGCACCTCGAAGAAACCGACGGTCATCGTCATCGAGACCTACGAGAAGTACCAGCCGCTCATCGACGAGCTGCGCGGCGCCGGCATCCCGGTCTACGAGTTCGCCGAGCACGGCGCCCGGGCGCTAGCGGGCATGGCGCGCTACGCCGAGATCAAGCGCCGGCAGTGGGACGCGCCGCCGGACCTCAAGGTCGACAAGGCGCGCGTCGAGCAGCTCGTCGCGCCGCACGTCGGTCAGGGGACCTACCTGTCACAGGCCGACGCCTTCGCGGTGCTCGCGGCCTACGGCATCCCGGCGCCGAAGCTCCACCGCGTCGCGGGCGTGGCCGACCTCGACGCCGCGGCCGCGGTGGTCGGCTTCCCCTGCGTGCTCAAGGTCGACTCGGCCGACGTGATCCACAAGTCGGACGAGGGGGGCGTGGCCCTCGGGATCGCCGACCGCAAGGCGCTCGAGACGGCCTTCGGATCCATGCGCGACCGCTTCGCCGGCAAGAACGCGAGCTTCGTGGTGCAGGAGCAGCGCCCGAAGGCGCGCGAGCTGATCGTCGGCGTCAAGGCGTGCCCCGGCCTCGGCTCGCTCGTCATGTTCGGCCTCGGCGGCGTCCTGGTCGAGGTCATCCGCGATGTCTCCTTCGCCCTGGCGCCGCTGGGCCGGGCCGAGGCGCGCGAGCTGGTGCACGAGATCAAGGGGTACCCCGTGCTCGAGGGGGTACGCGGCGAGGCGCCGGTCGACCAGCCGGCCCTCGAGGAGCTGCTCTGCCGCGTGTCGCGGCTGGCCGCCGACTTCCCGGCCATCGCCGAGATGGACCTGAATCCCGTCTTCGCCTACCCCGCCGGCACCGCCCCGGCGGCCGTCGACGTCCGGATCAAGATCGCCTAGTCAAGGTCGCCCGGGCGCGTCCTCGGGCACGCGTCGCGACCCCGGCGCGTGCCCAGGGCAACGAGGAGGGCGGCCACCAGCAGGGCGCCCGCGATCACCAGGATCCCCCCCCGGAACGAGCCGGTGTGCTTCTTGACGACGCCCACCAGCCACGGGCTCGCGAAGCCGCCCAGGTTGCCGCACGAGTTGATGACCGCGATGCCGGCCGCCGCCGCGGTCCCGCGCAGGAACGCGCTCGGCAGCGCCCAGAAGGGCCCGAACGAGGAGAAGAGCGCGGTGATCCCGAGGCTGAGGGTGACGAGCGTCACCGTCGGGCCGGCGTCGATCAGCAGCGCGGCCCCGCCGAGCGCCACGGCCGCCACGCCGGTGGCGATGCTGAAGTTGCGGCGGTAGGCGCCGGTGCGGTCGGTGTGCTGGCTCCAGGCCACCATGGCGACGGCGGCGATGCCGTAGGGGATGGCCGACAGCAGCCCCACCTTCAGCGCCGAGCCGCCCGTCACGTCCTTGAGGATCTGCGGCACCCACAGGCTGAGCCCGTAGAGCCCCATCGCCAGGCCGAAGTAGACGGCCGAGAGGAGCCACACGCGGCCGTCGGCGAACGCGTCGCGCAGCGTGTGGCGGTGCTCCTGCGGGTCGTCGACGGGCGCGGCCCGGAGCGCCTCCGCGATGGCGGCCTTCTCGGCCTGGCTCAGCCAGCGAACGTCGCCGGGGCGGTCCGGGAGGAGGACGAAGACCACGAACCCGAGCACCACCGACGGCAGCCCTTCGAGGAGGAAGAGCCATTGCCACCCCTCCAGGCCGCAGCGCCCGTTGAGTCCGTCGAGGATGGCGCCCGAGACCGGCCCGCCGACGACCTGCGAGAGCCCGATGGCCGTCATGAACCGGGCGGTCGCCGCGGCCCGCTCCCGCGGCGGGAACCAGTAGGTGAGGTAGAGGATCATCCCCGGGAAGAAGCCGGCCTCGGCGATCCCCAGCGCCAGGCGCAGGGCGTAGAAGCTGGCCTCGCCGCGGACGAACATCATGGCCGCCGAGAGCACGCCCCAGGTGATCATGATGCGGGCCATCCAGCGCCGCGGGCCGAAGCGGTGCAGCAGCAGGTTGCTCGGCACCTCGAAGATGAAGTAGGTGAGGAAGAAGAGCCCGGCGCCGAACCCGTAGACCGCGTCCGAGAGGTGGAGCGACTGCTTCATCTGGAGCTGCGCGAAGCCGACGTTGACCCGGTCGAGGTAGGCGACCACGTAGAGCAGGAACATGAGCGGGATCAGCCGCCACGTGGTCCTGCGCAACGCGGCTTCGAGGTTGCCACGCATGATCGCTGCCCCCTCCTGGGAAGTGCCGCCCATACTAGCCCCGCTGGCCGCGCGTGGCCATCGTAGCCGGGGGGTGCCCACGACGGGGATGCGGTCACGGCCGCGCGCGTCGACCAGCTACCGGACATCTGGTAGAATCGAGGGCGGGCAACATGAGTGGCGTCCGGGTGAAGGGGACGGCGCTCCTCTCGACCAAGCAGTTCCTGGCCGAGCGGTACGGCGCCGATGGTCTGCAGCGGGTGCTCGCGGCGCTCGGGGCCACGGAGCACGACCTGTTCGAGCGGCGCCTGCAGGCGCACCTCTGGTACCCGTTCGACCACTGGATCCACCTGTGCGAGGCCGCGGCGCGACTCTTCGCCGGAGGCGAGCTCGGGCTGTGCCGCGAGATGGGGCGCTACGGCGGGCTCAAGGATCTGCCGGTGGCGGTCCCCCATCTGCTGCAGAGCGGCGATCCGCTGACGCTCGTCGCCTTCGCGCCGCAGCTGTGGAGTCTCTACTACGACTCCGGCCAGGTCGAGATCCGGGACGCGCGCCCCGGCTACTTCGAGATGTACATCCGCGACTTCGGCCAGCCGCACGAGGGGCACTGCCTGAGAGTGGCCGGCTGGGTCGACGCCTGCATCGAGCTCTACCAGGCCGCTGGAGGCACCGTGATCCTCACCTGCCGCGCGCGCGGCGACGGGGAGTGCAAGTTCCGCGCGACGTGGACGATGCCCGCCTGACGGCGGCCTGGCGTCAACGAGGCGGGCGGCGCGGCGG
>JACRCY010000330.1 GCA_016218785.1 Deltaproteobacteria bacterium | reverse complement strand
GGAGGTCGTTGATGGCCCGGCGGATGTCGTCGGTCGAGTTCCCCTGGAACGCCTTCAGCTTGATGTAGCCCACCGGCCCGTGCGGCGAGGTCAGCACGCGGTGCTCGACGCTCTGCACCTGGATGACGTCGCGCGTGAGCACGTGGCGGCGCGGCTCGCGCCAGCCGTCCCGCTCGGTCCAGACGGTGACCTTGGTGCCGGGCTCGCCGCGCAGCCGGTTGACCGCCTCGGTCAGGGTCATGTTGGCGGTCGACTCCTCGTTGATGCGCACGATCCGGTCACCCGCCTTGAAGCCGGCGTCCCACGCCGGGGTCCCCTTCATCGGCTGGATGATGGTGAGCCGGTCCTTGCGGATCGAGAGCACCATGCCGAGGCCCCCGAACGACCCTTTCGTCTGGATGCGCATCTCCTGGTACGACTCGGGGTCGAGCAGCAGCGAGTGGGGGTCGAGGGTCTGCAGCATGCCGTTGATGGCGCTGTACTCGATCTCGCGCACCTCGGAGGTCGAGTGGAGGTGCTGCTGGATGAAGCGGAAGATCTCGCGGAGCTTGGCCGACAGCGCCCACGGGCTGTCCACGTGGGCCACGTTGAAGGTCCGCGTGTGGACGTCGACGCGCACCGTCACCTGATCGCGCCCCTCGTGCGGCTCGACCAGGACCTCGGCGACGTTCTTCTGCACGTTGTCGAGCGCCTTGAGGAGCATCTGCTTGGGGTCGATGCGGGTCGGATCGACGTAGTTGTCCTTGATCCGGACGAGCGTCAGGTTGAGGATCCGCAGGGCCGTGAGGTCGTAGGGCCGGCCGGCGGGATCGCTGGCCGCGAGGGCCACGCGGTCGGGCCCGGCGAAGAGCGTGCCCACCGGGCCGCGCCGGACGATCGTCAGGGCCAGCGCGCCCAGGAGGGCCAGGAGGAGCGTCAGCGCCTTGGCGTAGCGGCCGAAGCCCCGCCGCGCGCCCATTCCGCGACCGAAGTAGTCCATGCTCACCGAGACCTTAGACGCCCGAGCAGGCGCCTGGGTTCTAGGGAAAGTATAGGACTCGCCTGGAGATGAGTCCAGGCGCCGACTTGGCCGGGGGGGGGGGTCAGCGCTGCGGCGGGTAGCCGCCGCCCTGACCGGGCGGGGGCCACTGGCCGGGCGCGGGGGCCGGCGGGTACTGGCCCGGCTGCGCGGGATACTGCCCGCTCGCCGGCGGGTACGGCGTCGGCGCCTGCGGGTACTGCGCGGAGGGCGTGCCGTACTGGCCGGCCGGGGCCGCCGGGTACTGCGCCGCGGGCGGCGGGTACGCCGGGGCCGCGGGCGGGTACGCCGGGGCCGCGGGCGGGTACGCCGGCGCTGCGGGCGGGTACGGATCGGGCGCCGCGGCCTGGGGCGGCGTCACCACCACCCTGCCCGCCGCCCGGCGAGCGCGGCCCCGCCGCCGGAACGCGGCGAACAGCCAGCCGCCGCCCGCCACGAAGAAGACGATCGGCAGCCCGAGGGCCAGGAGCCAGTTGAACGTGGTCCAGCCCAGCACGTCGCCCCAGTCGCGTGAGACGAAGATGCGCGGGTCGCCCGGGTCGCTCTTGAGGTAGATGATCTTCATCTGGGAGCCGTCGGGCCGGGGCGCCACCAGGTCCATGTTCGCCCGCTTGCCGTCGAACTGGATTTGGTGGACGTAGACGACGCGCACGGAGCGTCGTCCCGAGCGCCGCGTCTCCATGCGGCTCGAGATCACCTTCGCGGTGGTGACCTTGCCGTTCTGCGCGATGTCCGCGGCCGTGACGATGATCGTTCCCGACCAGATGAGGATCGCGATGCCGACCACGATCAGCCCCGCGCCCCAGAGAAACGCCTTGATGCGCTCGAACATGGGCGCAGCATACCGAACTGCGGTCGAAGGTTGAAGGTCGAAGTTTTGAAGGGGGGTTACTTCGTGAGCGTCTGGAGGACCGCGTCGACCAGCTTGAAGTAGTCGGTGATGTAGGGGAAGGCGCCCACGTCCGACGGCATCGAGAGCAGCCGGGCGCCGGCTTTGTTGGCCACCAGGTCGGCGGTGCGCCGGCTGTAGAACATCTCGACCAGCACCAGTCGGACGCCCTCGCGCTTCATCAGGGCGATGAGGTTGGCGAGGTGCTGCGGCGACGGCGGCACGCCCGGCTTGGGCTCGACGTAGCCGACCTCCTGCAGCCCGACCCAGCTCGAGAGGTAGGTCCAGCTCTTGTGGTAGGTGACGACCTTCTGGCCGCGCACCTTCGCGGCCAGGTCGTTCCAGCCGGGCAGGCGCGCGGCGACCTGCGCGCGGAGCTGCTTCAGGTTCGCGTTGTAGGCGGCGCCGTGGCCCGCGTCGATGAGCGTGAGCCGGCGGGCGATCTCCTGCGCGATGCGCACCGCGTTGTCGGGCGGGATCCAGTAGTGCGGGTTGCCGCGCGGGTGGATGTCGCCCATGGACCGGTCGACCTTCTGCGTGGGCACGTCCTGCACCGGGATGGCGGTGGAGCAGTCGAGGGTGCCGGGCTGGCCCGGCTGGATGCGGGGATTGCGCGACTGCGTGACCAGGCCCGGCAGCCAGCCGACCTCGAGGTCGAGCCCGACGTAGGCCAGCAGGTCGGCGCGGTTGAGGACGCTCACCAGGCTGAGCTTGGGCTCGACGAAGTGCGGGTCGGAGTAGCCCTTGCCGAGCGCCTGGACCTCGACGAGCTCGCCACCGACGGCGCGCGTCAGCGCGGCGAGCGTCTCGATGCTGGTGACCACGCGGACCTTGGCGTCCGCGCGGGACGCCCCGACCAGCCCTCCGGCGATGACGGCGGCGATGACGAAGCCACGCATGCGACTCTCCTCAGTACTGGTGCGCGCCGTGGGCGCCCATCGAGTACTCCAGTTGGACCAGGGCTACGCCGAAGTTCTTCACCGAGCCATCCAAGGTGCGGTCGTTGAAGTGCCCCTCGCCCTGGAGCCGGATGCGTGAGAACTCCGTGAGGTTCCAGGTGACCGCCAGCGTGGCCACGTAGCCGCGCTCGTCGCGAAGCATGACGCCGCTCTCGTGGAAGAACCGCCCGCGCGGCAGGCCCAGAAAGTCGCCGCGCACGCCGAGCTGCCACCGCCGCGCCACCCGCATCACCACCTGCGAGTAGAGCGCGCCGCTCCCGCGCTGCCCTTCCAGGCTGCGGCCGAACCACTCGGTCTGCCAGGCGACGGTGAAGAAGCTCTCGGCGACGTTCGGCGGCGCCCACTTGAGGTAGAGGTCGCCGCCGTACAGGTACGCGCGGACCGTGGGCTCGAAGACCCCGGCCATGCCGTCCACCACCACCGGCGCCTTGCCGGTGGCGAAGCTCCCCCCGGCGTAGAGCGAGAGCCGCTCGGTCAGGGGGAAGAAGGCCTTCAGCGCGCCGAGGTAGGTGAGGTCCTGGTCGGCGCCGCCGCCGAAGGTGGGGCGCGGCGCGGCGAACCCGACCGAGCGCGGCTCGAAGACCGAGTAGATGCCGGCGTAGAGCATGCAGTAGAACGGCAACGGCGTGAGCCAGGAGACCTCGGCGCCGGGCGCGCGAAACCCGTCGGGGCCGAGCAGCAGCGAGTTCAGCGCCGGCCGCCGGGTGAAGTCCTGGGTGTGCAGGTGCTGCGAGTTCTGGCGCCCCAACGTGGCCCGCAGCATGCCGGCGCGGAGCTGCAGGCTCCACGGCAGCGAGAGCGTCGTCAGCGCCGCCTCTTCGACCTCGATCCCCTCGAGGTTGGGGATGGTGAGGTAGACGTCGGCGCGGAAGTACGGGTCGACCACCGCCGCGAACGCGACCTCGAGCTCCTGCAGGTTGAGGCCGGTGCGCGCCGGGTCGTCGCCCGACAGGCTGCGCGGCGTGTGCTGGTAGTAGCCGCCGGTGAGGTCGCCGATCACGCTCAGGTCGGGGTTGAGGCTCTGGAAGCCGCGGCCGCCCGGCGGGGCCGCGGCCGGAGTCCCGCCGCCGCGTTTCCGCGCGCTGTCCGCCGTGTCCGCGGCCACGGCGGCGGCCAGCTCCTGGTCGAGCGCCGCCGCGGGCGCCGCCTGCGACGCCGGTGCCGACGCGGGCTGCGAGGCCGGCGCCGGGGGCGCGGCCCGGGCCATGCCCGCGGCGAGGAGAGCGCAGAGGCATGCCGCCGCGCGCCGCATCACCGGCCCCCCCGGGCGAGGTTGGCGAGCCCCGGCACCAGGAAGAGCGCCGCCACCAGCACCATCGAGGCGCCGGTGGGCAACGACAGGGCGAACGACACGTAGTAGCCGAGCGCGGCCGAGGCGAGGGCGATGCCGACGGAAAGCGCGAAGACGGCGCGGATCCGCGAGGCCAGGAGCAGGGCCGCGGCCGGCGGGATGATCATGAAGCCGAAGACCGGCAGCGCGCCGATGGCCCGGGTGGCCACGGAGATGGCGCCGCCGATGGTGAGGAACAGGAGCAGGTTCCACGCCTTGGTGCGGTACCCGAGCGTGCGGGCCATGTCCGGATCGAAGGCGACGAACATCAGCTCCTTGGCGAAGATCGCGTGGACCGCGAACACCACCGCGGCGGTCACCGCCATGATGATGATCTGCGCGGGGGGCACGGCCACGGCGTTGCCGTACAGCAGATCGTTGACCTCGTGCGCCTCCTGCGCGATGCGCGGGCTGTTGAGGATGACCAGCACCACCGACGCGGCGCACAGGTACGCGAGGCCGATGACGCTCTCGCCCGCGAGGCGCCGGTGGCCCAGGTTGAGCGAGAAGAGCGCCGAGCCGCCGAGCGCGAAGGCGAGCGCGAACCAGATGGGGTTGGCGAACCACGGCGGGTGGTGGGCGTCGAGGCCGATGACCGAGGCCAGCCAGAAGAAGAGCGCCACCCCCACGCCCGAGAGCTGCGACAGCGCGGCCGAGACGAAGACCACGCGCTTGAGCACGATGAAGACGCCCAGGAAGGCGCACAGGCTCGCCGCGAGCAAGGCCACGATCATGGGATCGCGCCACAAGATGTACGAGGCGAAGAAGCCGACGTCGGTCATGGCTTCACCGCGGGGTAGGCGCCGCTGGTCCGCCGGGTGCAGGGCGAGCCGTCGCCGGCGGGCGGGTCGGCCACGAAGACCGTGGTGTACCCGCGGGTGGTCTCCACGGCCACGGGGCGGCCGTAGAGCTGCGTGAGGCGCGCCGGGGTGAGCACCTGCTCGACCGGCCCGAACTCCACCGCCTGGCGCTCGCGATCGACGATGCAGAGGTCGTGGGCGTAGTTGGCCACGGCCGCGAGTTGGTGGGAGACCATGAGGACCGCGATCCCTTTTTCAGCGAACTGGGCGATCTGGTCGAGCAGGGCGCGCTCGGCCGGCAGGTCCATGCCGGTGGTGGGCTCGTCGAGCACCAGCACCTCGGGCTCACCGGCGAGGGCGCGCGCCAGGAGCACGCGCTGGCGCTGGCCCCCGGAGAGCTCGTGGAAGGCGTGGGGGGCGAGGTCGGCCACGCCCACCTCGGCGAGCGCGCGCAGAGCCGCCGCGCGGTCGGCGGCGGCCGGCCGGCGGCCCCGGCCGATGCGCGGGTAACGCCCCATCAGCACGATCTCGACTGCGGTCAGCGGGAACGACAGGTCGATGTCGCCCTTCTGGGGCACGTAGCCGAACGCGGGCCGCGGCCCGCGCGGGTAGCGCACCTCGCCCGCGACCGGCGCGAGGAGCCCGATCATGGTGCGGATGAGGGTGGTCTTGCCCGAGCCGTTCGGGCCGACGACGCCCAGGAAGGCGCCCGGCCCGAGGCTGAGGTCGATGGGCGGCAGGAGAGGCTTCTTCCCGTAGCCCACCCGGACGCCATGCAGCTCGATGATGTCCATGCGCACGTCCCTTTCCGGCGGCGCGCCAGGGAGGGCGCACCACCACGCAGCTGACCCGACGCGGGCCCGGGCTACGCGGACGCGGGCGGCGACTGCTTGGGCGAGAAGGAGAGCGGGGCGCGGGCCGCCGGCGGCGCCATGGGCGGCGCCGCGGGCGTCCCCTCGGGCCGCAGCTCGGGCGGCGCCAGCGTCCGCGACGCCGCGGTCTGCCCCAGCGGGGTGGTGCACACGGCGCAGGTAACTTCCTGCCCGGGGCGGTGCGGGTGCTCGTGCGTCACGTGGACGAGGCTCGCCGCGAGCAGCGCGCCCATGGCGAGGAGCGCCACGGCGCGCAGGAGACAGCGGGATCCGCCCGTCGCCCCGGAACCACGGCCGTGCTCGGCGCCTGCGCGCATCGCCGATCACTTCCCACCGGGAGGTGGAATTGTCAAGTCGGGGACGGTGCTGCCGCACGTCCGGGTGATCTGGTTACGCGGACTTGCAGTCAGGGCGGTCGCGTTCTGAGCGACTGAAGCCAGGAACAGGAGACGGGGGACCGGCAACTGGCAACCGGCAAGATCATTTCCCGTTGCCCGTCTCCGGCCTCC
>JACRCY010000329.1 GCA_016218785.1 Deltaproteobacteria bacterium | reverse complement strand
GTGTCCCTCATGGGCGGCGTTCCGACCTATTGGCGGACGCTCACGGGCGACTCGAAGACCGCCGCGGCCTGGGCCGACGTCTACCGCTCCTTCGACGTCGTCAGCCCGTGGGCCGTGGGGCGCTACGCCGACGAGGCCGGCGCCAACTCGTTCCGCACGAACCTCGTCGCGCCGGACCTGGCGGAAGCCACCGCGCACGGCGTGGGGTACCTGCCCGTCGTCTTCCCCGGCTTCACCTGGCACAACCTCACGGGCGGGGCGCCCAACCAGATCCCACGCAACGGCGGTCACTTCTACTGGCGGCAGGTCTACAACGCGGTCGCCGCCGGCTGCACCATGATCTTCGGGGCGATGTTCGACGAGGTCGACGAGGGCACGGCCATGTTCAAGCTGGCGCCCACCGCGGCGCAGCTCCCCACACAGGCCTCGTACGTGCCGCTGGACGTGGACGGCTATGACCTCCCCGCCGACTGGTACCTGCGGCTCGCGGGGGAGGCGGCGAAAATGCTGCGCGGCGACATTGCGCTCTCGGCGACAATGCCGATCACACCGTAGCGCGCCCCGTCATCGGAGCGTCTGCAGCGAGTCCGACTCGCGCGCCTCGCCCTCGCGCCACTCCACCGCGTTCGACAGGTCGCGCGAAGCTTCACCGCCTTGTTGTCGCCTCGCCCGGGGCGCCGGCCGGCGCGGGCGCAGTTCCGCCGAGTCGGGCCTGACGACCGGGATTCACAAGGAGATGGGGAGGTTGGAACGGTGCTTGGGTCAGGGGCGGGGGCCCCGACGACCAAGGCGTGCGCGAGGAGCGCCTCGGCACGACCATCCAGCCAAGACGCCCTGTCTCTCGTTCTCCCTGGGACCAGGCACCTCTCCGACATTGGTCCGACTCGCCGGGACCGCACCCGGACCGCGCTTTGCGGTGGATCGACCCCGGGCCGCGTGCTACCTTCGCGCGACCCCGAACGGCGGGGCAACGCATCGAGCGCGTGTCTTCAGGGTCGCGCTCGCAACGACGCGCGGGCCGCCCCCGGCCGCGCGCTTGACGGAGGCGAGGCATGGGTTTCTTCAGCGGCTTGGGCGCAGCGCTCGGCGTCGGCGGCGCGCAGATCCACATCGAGATCCCGACCAACCAGTTTGCGCTCGGGACGTCGATCCAGGGGAACATCGTCCTGACCGGCGGCAACCGCCCCCAGGTGATGAACCGCCTCCTGCTCGAGATCCGGCTGCGCCAGTACGTCATCGAGGGCGTCATCGTCGACGACTGGTGGGGCTACGACTACGCCGAGTATCCCGTCAGCTGCGAGGACACGATCGCCGTGGCCGAGTTCGGTCACGGCCAGCCCATCGCCCCGGGCCAGCAGCTCGAGTGGCCGTTCGCCCTCGACATCCCGATCGACTCGATCCCGTCGCAGTTCGGCGTCGAGTACGGCCTCGTGGCCACGGCCGACATCCCCGGCTCGCTCGACTCGGTGTCGGCGCTCCCGATCCAGATCCTGCCGGTCATCGCGGCCCCGGTCATGATGGCGCCGCCCCCGCAGCCGATGATGGCGCCCCCCCCCATGGCGGGCGTCTTCAACCCCGAGTCGCGCGTCATGGCGCTGTGGACCGACGGCGCCTGGTACGGGGCCGAGGTGGCCCAGTTCGATCCGGCGAGCGGCCAGTACTTCGTCAATTTCGACGACGGCTCGCAGGCGTGGGTGCCGGCGCAGAGCGTGCAGCCGGTGCAGATGCCGTTCCCGCCCGGCACCTGGGTCCAGGCGCCGTGGGAGGGCACCCTCTACCCGGCGCAGATCCTCCAGGCCGTGGACGGCTGGTACTACCTCCGCTGGCAGGCCGACAACTCCGAGAGCTACGTCGGCGCGGACGTCTGCCACCCGATGTGACCCCGCCGCGCCCCGCTCCCCCCTCCGACGTTCCACCCGACGCCGCGTGCGTTGCACGCCTGGAACACCATTGCGTCGCGCGTGGGAGATGACCCGGGCGCCCCGCTGCGCTAATGTGATGCCCCCATGACCGAAGACCGGACCCCGTCGGCCGCCTCGGACGCTGCCCCATGCGCGGCACCCTCCGCCGCCTTCCGCTGGAGCGTGCTGGTCGCGTGCAGTCTGGCGATGTTCGGCTGCTACTACGTCTTCGACGCGCTGGCGCCGGTCGCGCCCATGCTGAAGACCAAGCTCGGGTTCACCGACGGGCAGGTCGGGCTCCTCGACACCGCCTACAACGTGGCCGCGCTGCTGACCCTGATCGCCGGCGGCGTGATGATCGACCGGCTGGGGACGCGCCGGTCGACCCTGCTCTTTGCCGCCATCGGCGGCTTAGGGGGCGTGCTCATCGCCGCGCTCCCCGCGCTGTTCAAGAGCGCGCCGTTCCACGGCATGATGGTCGGCCGGTTCGTGCTGGGGGTCGGCTCCGAGCTGTTCCTCGTGGCCGCCACCACCGTCGTCGGGCGCTGGTTCAAGGGCAAGGAGATCTCCTTCGCCATGGCGATCCAGATCCTCGTCGGACGGCAGGGCTCCTGGGTCGCCGACCGTTCGCCGCAGTTCGCCAGCGGCCTCTTCCACGACTGGCTGGGTCCGCTCGTGCTCGCCGCCGCCATCGGCCTCACCTGGGTCCTCTTCGCCCTGGTCTACGAGCGGCTCGAGCGCACCGCGGAGCGGCGGTATCCCGTCGCCGCGAGCGGCCCGACCGACAAGCTGGTGCTCAAGGACCTGGTGCGATTCAACCGCGCGTACTGGTGCGTGGTCGCGCTGTGCGTCGCCTTCTACGCCACCATCTTCCCCTTCCGCACCTTCGCGAACCTCTACATGACCCAGGTGCACGGCATCAGCGACGCTCAGGCGGGCGACCTCAAGTCGTACATCCCGCTGCTGTCGATGATCGGCATGCCGCTGTTCGGCCTGCTCGTCGACCGCATCGGCCGGCGCGCGCTGCTGATGGCGGTCGGCTCCGCGCTCCTGGTGCCGCCGTTCCTGCTCATGTCGTACACCCACCTGCCGCTGATGGTCTCGATGGCCATGCTGGGCGTCGCCTTCGCCCTGGTCCCGGCGGTGCTGTGGCCGGCGGTGAGCTATCTGGTGCCCGAGAAACGGCTGGGCTCGGCGTACGCCTTGATGACGTTCTGCCAGCAGGTCGGCTGGGCGAGCATGAGCCCGGGCCTCGGCTACGTGAACGGCCTCGCCGGCGCGAGCGCCCAGCACCCCGCCGGCTGGCTGCCGTCGATGTGGATGCTCGCCGGCCTGGCCAGCATCGGGTTCGTGTTCTCGTTCCTGCTGTGGCGGATCGAGCGCGGCGGCGCCGGGCACGGCCTCGAGGCGGTGAAGCCCACCGGTAGCACCTGACGCGCCCGCGTCACTGCACGACGAACTGGAACACGCCGAGCTGGTCTTCGCTGTGCGAGAGGGGCCGCACCGACGGGGTGTTGGCTGATCCCACGGGAGGGCGCTGCCCTCCCGCCCCGCCGGGCGAGCCCGTCGGGGTCCCCATCCACCCGCGGCGCGCCTCGCGCGCCGGCTCGCGCCTGCCGGCGCTCCGCGTCCTGCGGCGAGCGGCGGGCGGGCCCGCCGCGCTCAGCCCGGCCCCACCGCGCACGCGTCGAACTGCACGTCGAAGCCGCCGAAGCCGGGGGAGACGTCGGGGTTGGCGCTGGCGAGGTCGACCTCGACCTCGAGGTAGCGCGTCGGCGGCACGCCCGCGGCCTGCAGGTCGACGGGCGGTGCGTCCCAGGGACCGAACCACGTGGCGCTGGCGAGGTCGGCGAGGGTGTCGGCGACCCTCACCTTCAGCCGGATCGACGTGCCCGCCGGCTCGCTCT
>JACRCY010000328.1 GCA_016218785.1 Deltaproteobacteria bacterium | reverse complement strand
GGTGACGAGCCCGAGACCACTCCCGAGGGCGCCAGCACCGGGGACGAACTGTAGTTCCGCCTACAATTCACCGCCCACCTCCGACTCACAGGCCCCGAAAGCGCAGTCGACCGGCCCGGATCAGCGCTCGGGAGTGCCTCGGCCGCGCCCCCGCACCACCTCCCGCGTGGCTGATCGCTCGGCCGGAGTGGCTGATCGAGCGCCCGGAGTGGCTGATCGAGCGCCCGGAGTGGCTGATCGAGCCAGAGGAGTGACTGATCGGAGGCCGCTGACCGTCGAATCGGAGCGGCCGAGCGGTCCGGCCGGCCTCGCGAGCGGCCGATGGACGCCCCGGGAGTAGCCGGGAGGCGGTGCCGGGAGTGCCTTGAGCCGCGGCGCGTGGGCTTCGGCCAGGCGGCCCTCCGGCCCGGAGCCCGCGGCCCCGGCCACGCACCGGCGCACCCGCGCGTCGCTGCCCTCGCCGTGATCGACAGACCTTGGCGGCCGTGGAGTGACCGGCGACGGTTCACTCGCCCAGCTCGCGACACGCTCGCTCGATCAGGGACGTGGAGAGGAAGTAGCCGCTCTCCTGCAGCTTCGCGAGCAGGGGCCTCACCGCTGGCAGCAGGCCGCTGCGCCTTCGCGAACCCCTCGCTCGCCAGCACCTCGTCCGGGCCGTTGACCAGGCGGCCGGCGCGCAGGTGGACGCGATTGAGGCGCGGCTGGGCCCCGGGGGGCACGGACACGATCGACGCGGTGGCCGGCTCGGGGAAGCCCGGCACCTCGAGGCTGGCGTCGGCGACGAGGCGCGTCTCGACCTCGGCGACGCCGGGCACGGCGGCGACGCGGGCCGCCACGCTCTCGGGCGCACGCCGCAGCGCCGCGAAGACGTCGGCGAAGCGGTACCGATCGTAGTAGGCCGCCTGCGAGCGCAGCAGCGAGCGGTAGGTGGAGACCGAGCCCGCGAGCGCGGCGACGCCGCAGGCGCAGAGGAGGGCGATGGCCGCACCCTGCGCCTTCATGTGCCACAGCTCCCGCAGGAGCTTGCGGTCGAGCGCCCTCACCAGGCCAGCTCCTCGGGCCGCGCGCGGGTGGCGTTCTCCCGCACGCGCGCCACGCGGCCGTCGGCGAGCGACACCACGCGGTCGGCCATGTCGCCGATGACCACGTTGTGCGTGATGACGACGGTGGTGGTCCCGAGCTCGCGGTTGGCGCTCTCGAGGGCCTGGAGCACGACCTTGCCGGTGGCGACGTCGAGCGCGCCGGTGGGCTCGTCGCAGAGGAGCACGTCGGGCCGCTTGGCGATGGCCCGGGCGATGGCCACGCGCTGCTGCTCGCCGCCCGACAGCTGCGCCGGGAAGTGATCGAGGCGGTGGCCGAGCCCGACGAGGGCCAGCGCCTCCTCGGGCGCGAGGCCGCGCGGGGCGATCTCGGTCGCCAGCGCCACGTTCTCGCGGGCGGTGAGGCTCGGGACCAGGTTGTAGAACTGGAAGACGAAGCCGACGTGGTCGCGGCGGTAGCGGGTGAGCTGACGGTCGTTCGCGGCGGCGAGGTCGTGGTCGCGGTCGTGGACCGTGCCGCCCGTGGGCACGTCGAGGCCGCCGAGGATGTTGACGAGCGTGGACTTCCCGCTCCCCGAGGGGCCGAGGATGACGACCAGCTCGCCGTCGAAGAGGTCGAGGTCGACCCCTTTCAGCGCGTGCACCTCGACCTCGCCCATGCGGTACTGCTTGGCGAGGCCGCGGGCCTCGAAGATGACCAGCCGCTCGCTCACGAGCGCGCCTCCGGCCGCGGGAGGAGCATGTCCCGCAGCGCCTCCATCAGCCTGCGCACCAGCTCCTCCGTGCGCTCCGACCCGAGCGCGTCGAAGTGCTCGCCGAACCAGTGATCGGTCGCCTCGTCGAGCGCCATGAGCATGGCGATCACGAGGTCGGTGGGCAGATCGGTGCGCACCACCCCGAGCTGCTGCCCGCGCGCGAGCAGCCCCTCGAGCCAGGTGCGGCCGAAAGCGTAGAGGCTGGCGAGCGGGCCGTCCTGGCGCCGCGCCTCGTGGGGGAGCTTCCAGACCGCGCGCGCCAGGCCCGACATCCAGGGGTCCTCGCGCATGTGGAGGATGGCCTGGCGGTAGAGCTCGGCGAAGGTCGGCCAGTAGCTGGCGGCGTCGAGGGCGTCGATCTTCAGGCCCGCGTCGTTCGCGAGGTGCTCGAAGAAGTAGTGCTGCACCACCGCGGTGAAGAGGTCGGCCTTGTCGTCGAAGTAGTAGTAGGCCGCGCCCTTGGAGAGCCCGGCCGCGCCGAGAATGTGGTTCAGCGAGGCGCCGTCGAACCCGTGGTGCGCGAACTCCTTCGCGGCGGTCTCGAGGATCTGCTCGCGGCGCGACGGGGAGAGCTTCTGGAAGCGGGGACGCGGCATCCTTGGCTCCGTCTCAGACCAAGCAGAAGGACCGTTGAGTTAGACCGTATGGTCTAACAGTGAGCCTGCCGGGTCGTCCTGTCAAGGGCCACTTACATAAGTCGTTGAATGGTCGAAGGTTGAAGGGTTGAACGGGGGCTACTTGGGAGTCGGGGGGTGCGCGGCGAGGCGTTCGGCCGCAGCCAGGACGCGGAGCAGGTTGCCGCCGAGGATCTTGGTAATTCCCTCGGGCGAGTGCCCGCGCCGCAGCAGCTCGAGGGTGATGGCGGGGAAGCCGGCCACGTCGTCCAGCCCTTCAGGCACCATGTCGTGCGGCACGCCGTCGAAGTCGGAGCCCAGGCCCACGTGGTCCACGCCGGCCACGCGGACCGCGTGCTCGAGGTGGTCCACGAGCGTCGCGAGCGGGGTGCGGGGGAAACCGTGCGAGGCCCACCAGGCCTCGATCTCCCGGTTGACCCGCGCCGCGTCCTTCGGGTAGAGCGCCTGGAGCTGCTTGCGCCTCTCGGCCGTGTGCTTCACCACCTCTGCCTTGCGGCGGTCGATGAAGCCGTCGAAGAAGTTGATCATCGCCACGCCGCCGTTGCGGGCGAGCGCGCGCAGCATCTCGTCGGTGAGGTTGCGCGGGTGGTCGGCGAGCGCGCGCACGGACGAGTGGGAGGCGATCACCGGGGCCCGGCTGGTCGCGAGCACGTCGAAGAAGGTGCGGTCGGCCACGTGCGACACGTCCACCAGCATCCCGAGGCGGTTCATCTCGCGGACGATCTCGCGGCCGAAGTCGGTGAGGCCGTCGTGGTGCTTGACCGCGGGGTCCTCCAGGTCGCCCGACGAGTCGGCCCACTCGGTGGTGGACCAGTGGGTGAGGGTCATGTAGCGGACCCCCAGGGCGTGGAAGGCGCGCAGCTTCTCGAGGCTGTTCTCGATGGGGAGGCCCCCCTCGAGGCCGAGGAGGACGGCCACCTTGCCGCTCCGCCTGAGGCGCGCGACGTCGGCCGCGGTGGTGGCCAGCGCGAGGCTCCGCGGGTGAGCGCGCGTCTGCGCCTGCACCGCCGCGATCATGGCGCGCGCGCGCTCGTAGGCGTGGCTCCGCGCGCCGGGCGTCCGCGGCGTGAAGCGGCCGTCGACGTAGATGGCGAAGAAGACGGCGCCGAGGCCGCCGGCCTTGAGCCGGCGGAGGTCGGTGTGCGTGCGGGTGCGGCCCCGGGTGCCGTCGCGCCCGAGATCGAAGCCCTGGTCCACGATGGCCAGAGTGATGTCGTTGTGCCCGTCCACGACGATGGCCGCGCGGTGGACGGCCCGCGCCCGCTCCTCGAGCGAGGCCCCCGGCGGCGGCCCGGAGGGCGCGCCGCCCCCGGCCCCACCCGGGGGACCGCAGGCGGCGAGCATGAAGGGGAGGAGGGCCAGGGAGCGCCTCACCGCGTCGGTCCAGTCACCGGCTCACCTCAACGGATGACGCCGACGTAGCGACCCATCCAGTACGGCAACAGCCAGAAGGTGCCCGACGACTCGGCGTGGCCGTCGCCCCCCTGGCGGTACGCGAACGGGTTCTCGGACCACCGCTCGGGCATGCGCTCGGCGTAGGGGAAGACGAAGCGGTTCTGCTTCTGGTCGAAGCGGTCGAGCTCCGGGTCCTCGTCGCGGTCCCACCGGTGCGACAGGTCGAGGCCCCACTGCACCATGTCGAGCGGGAGCTTCTGCAGGGTCTCCACCGACTGGTCCAGGTCGTAGGCGTCGGCGCGCGCGAGGGCGGCGTAGATCATGTTCAGCTCGGGGTCGCGCTCGGGGCGCCGCGCCTGCCACAGCCCCTCCAGGCCCTCGCGCCACACCGCCCAGAGGGCCGGGTCGGTCTCGAGGCGCATGAGCGTGTACAGCGCGAGGAACGACATCTCCTCGCTGTCGTGGTTGACGTGATAGGTGGTGTTGATCTCCTCGATGCGACGCACGTTCGCCTGGTAGTCGCGCTCGCGTGCCAGGTAGTCGAACGCGTCGAGGAAGCGCTGCGCGCCGGTCATGTGGTGGGCCGCGCGGAGGCCCCCGAGGATCATGGCCGAGTTCAGGCCCGCGTCGCCGAGGAGCGCGCGGAAGTCGTTCTCCATGAAGTCGGGATCGAAGTGGCCGTCCTCGGTCGGCAGGCCGTCGACGTCGCAGATGAGGTAGCCGCACTCGATGATGTGATCGAGGATGCGGCCGAAGGTCGCGGCCACGTCGGCGCGCTCCTCGGTCGTGGCGACCAGGTCGTAGAAGAGCGACAGGCCGAGCACGTGGCCCACGAACTCGTCGGACGAGGTGTTCCCCTTCCAGCACCACGCGCCGTCGGCCGAGAGGTGCCACTCCCCGGCGCCCCCCTGCTTGGCCGCGCACTCCGCGCCCGCCACGATGGACCGCGCGAAGAAACCGGGCACGCCCGTGACCTCCTCGAGCTTCAGCAGGGCGTAGGCCGCGACGCGGGCGCTCTCGCGCGCCTCGGGCTCACCCGTGACCGCGTAGCGGAAGCACTGCGAGGCGAGGTACATCGCGGTCCACTGGCCGTCGTTGTCGTCGTCGTGGCACTGGACCGTGGCGAGGTCGCCGGCGGTGGCGAGGTGGCACTGGGTCGCGGTGTAGCCCAGGCGCACGTGGCGCTCCCGGGCGCCGCGATCGTGGATCGCGGCGCGCTCGGCGAGGGTCTTCCGGCGCTGCTCGACCCGCGCCACGCCGCCGGCGGTGGCGAAGAAGAGGGTGCCGTCCGCGGCGCGGGCCGCGCCGCGCACCTCGTCCTCAGGCAGCCAGATGCGGCCGAAGTAGTAGCGCCGCCGGCCGTCGGGGTGGAACGCCGAGGCGCCCATGCGCGTGGCGACGAGGAGCGTGCCGCCCGCGTCGAAGCCCAGGCGGAGGACGTCGCCGTGGTGGAGGCCGTCGGCGCCCAGGAACGCGCGCCAGGCGCCGCTCGTCGGGTCGCGGCGCGCGAGCCCGGCGCCGGTGCCGGCCCACACGACGCCGTCGGCGTCCACGGCCAGGCTGCGCACGTCGTCGGAAGGGAGGCCGTCGGCGGTGGTGACGAACCCGGAGGGCGTGGCGATCCCCGCGGGCGTGGCCGCGAGCCACGTGCCGTCGGGGAGGTCCACGACGGCGCGCACCGGCTGCTGGATCGAGTCGAAGATCGAGGCGAAGGAACCGTCCCACGCGCCGGCAAAGGTGTCGCCGCCGATCCACCACCCGCCGGCGGCGCGCGGCATGACGAAGGTCGGCGCGGCGCCCGGCGGCAGGTCGACGGCCGCTCCGGCCACGGTCGCGCCGGCCGGCCCGACGACCGCCAGGTCGCCCGACGGGCTGAACGCGAGGTCGACCGCCTCGCCCGCGAGCCCGGTGTCGACGGGCTGCCAGGACTCGCCGTCCCAGCGCGACACCCCGTTGGCCGTCGCGACGTGGCATGTCCCGTCGGGAGCCAGGGCCAGCGACCGCGCCTCAGCGGTCGTCCCCAGGCGGACGCTGACCTCCTGCACGTAGGGCTTGTCCCAGTGGACGACCAGAGGAGCCCACCCGGCATCAGGATCACCGCCGGTGTTGTCACCGCAGCCGAGCGCGAGCGCCGCCAGGGCGAGGGTCAGCCACCGCATGGCTCCCTCGTACCATAGATCCCGGCGTGGATGGAACCCGGGGCGCCGCGCCGCCGGGATCTGCCCGACGAGGGGCGCGGGGACGAGGATCGCGCCGCCGCCAGCCGTCGGCAGGGCCCCCGACGGGAGGGATACGCCGATTGACGTACCTGATACTGCGGTTTTCCACTTGTAATGGACCACACTGTGGTAAAATAACAGTGAGGCCTGAGCAATCGGGCCGGCGCCGGTCTACGGACACCCCCCCTCCGCAGACCGGCGCATGTATTTCCGGGGGCGCGGCCGACTACCACCAGGTGTAGGGCCGGCCGGCGGCCGTGCGCCGCCGCTCCCACCCTGGGTTCAGGTAGTGCGG
>JACRCY010000327.1 GCA_016218785.1 Deltaproteobacteria bacterium | reverse complement strand
GCCGGCTGCCGCTGCGCCCCTGGGGAACGCTGGACGCTGACGATGGTGCGGGTGCGGGGCATGGTGACGACGCAGCTCCCCGCGCGGACGAGGCGCTGTGCGGGTGTGGTATCCTTCATCGATGGTGCAAGACGGGCTTGTGGTTCGGGCCAAGAGTGGTCTCTTGCGAGCGCTCCTGGCCCACGCGCCCAGGCTGTACGAGGTGGCGGCATACCTGGTGGCCGCGCGGCGACTCGGTGACCAGGCCGGCCGCGCGGAGGCGCTCTTCGCGGAGCTCGTCGCGAGCAGCGCGGGCCTGTGCTGTTTGCAGATCGGAGCGCGTGATCACAAGTTCGCCCCCCACTGGACCTGTGTGGATCTCTACGATCAGGCAGCCTACGTCGACTTTCACTACGACGTGCAGCAGCTGCAGTTCCCCGATGCTCGGTTCGACGTCGTCGTCTGCGACGCGATCCTGGAGCACGTCCCCGCTCCGACGACGGCCATCCGCGAGCTGAGACGCGTGCTGAAGCCCGGCGGGCGCGTCTGGGTCGAGGTGCCCTTCAATCAGCCCTACCATCCCTCGCCCCAGGACTACTGGCGGGTGACCCCGGAGGGCCTGCAGCTGTGGATGCGCGACTTCGAGCCGCTCGCGGCGGGCTTCGCCGGCAGCGCCATCTACAACTACGTCTTCTTCTGCGGCCGCAAGCCGGCCTGACGGGCGCCGCGGGCGGCGTCGCTCACGAGAGGGCGTCGCGGATCAAGCGCGTGGTGTGCTCGACCATGACCGCGGGGGAGAAGTGGTCGGCGATGCGCTGGCGGTTGCGGTTCCCTTCAGCCTCGCGGGCCGCCGCGTCCAGCAGCAGCGTCACGATGCCATGCGCCAGCCCCGCCGCGTCGCCCACGGGGCACAGGAAGCGCGTCCCTGCGGCCCCGAGCGCATCCCGGATGCCGGGCAGATCGGTGGCCACGACGGGCAGCCCCGCGGCCATGGACTCGAGGACACCGTTGGGCGTGCCCTCGAAGCGTGAGCTGAAGACCGCGAGGTCGCAGGCCTGCAGGAGGCCGGTGACGTCCGACACCTCGCCGAGCAATTCGACCTGGTCGCGGATGCCGAGGTCGTCGAGCAGGGCGAGGAACCGGGTGCGGGTCGAGGCTGCGGCGCCGCCGGCAAAGGCGAGGCGCGCGGCGCGCCCCCGGCTGGCGAGCTGCGGCGCGACCCGTTGCCAGGCGCGCGCCACGGTGCCGTGGTCTTTCTGGTCAGTGTGGAAGTGCGCCACCATGCACACGAGGAGCGTGGTGGGGTGGATCCCGAGGCGGAGCCGCCACGCCGCGCGGCTCGACCGCGCGGGGGCCAGCTCGACGCCGTTCGGGACGTAGTGGACGCGAGACGGACGCGCGCCGTACTGGCGGATCAAGCACTCCACCCCACAGCGGGAGTTCGCGATCAAGACCGGGCACGAGCGCGCGGCGGCCCGCTGCAGCAGAGTCGCGGTGTAGCGCGGATCGGCGTTCCGTTCGCTCCACACGCACGCGCGGGCGCCGCCGAGGCGCCACGCCAGCCCGCACAGGGCATTCGCCCAGGCGGTGTAGGGCAACAGGATCTCGACGCGGGCGTGGCGAAGCTCCCGCACGAACGTCGCCAGCGACACCGCCTTCTTGAGCCACGTGAGCGGCTGGGGCAGGGCGAGGCACCGCCAGCGGATCCCGAGCGCGTCGCAGGCGCCCGCGAGGCGGCCCGGCCGCGCGAAACCGTCGAGCTCCTCGCCGAGTCCCCACACCTCGACGACCGCCCGCTCCGCGACGACCAGGTGGCGCGCCAGGAGCAACGCTTGGCGACCGGCGCCGCCCAGCTCGAGTCGTGGCAGCGCGATGACAATCCGCCGACCTGCAAGGGCCCCAGCCATCCCTTCTCCGTCGATGCGCGCCCGCAGCCGGACCGCATCACGCGGTGCCAACCTAGCACGCGGTCGCGGATCGGGCCAGCCGCGTGCGCGGGTGACCCGGCGTGGTCGTTCCGCGGGATGCATGGTCGCGGGCGCCTGCGCCAGCGGCGCAGCTCAGGGTGGCGCCCTGGGGTCAGCAGGCTCGCGCCCCAGTAGCGCCCGGAGATAGCCCTCGCCGTAGCTGCGCTTGCACTGGTAGGCGAACTCGAGGTCGGGGCGGCCGGCGAGGCGGGACCCGTGCTGCATGACGAGCGCGCGGACGTACGCCGCCCCGAACAGCGCGATGTCGAGCGCCTGCCAGCCAGTTCGCGCGAGCCGGGAGGGCACGCCCGCGAAGAGGACCGGCCGGACCCCGCCGAACTCCTCCGCCCGTGCGCGCACCTGTTCTCGGGTCAAACGGTCCGTGTCGACGTAGTGGTAGGCGAGCGCGTCGTGGACCCAGTACGCCGGGATACCCCGATACATGACCCGATAGCTGAGCTCGGCGTCCTCGGCATCAGCCCGAGAGAAGCGCTCATCGAAGAACCCGACGAGCGAGAACAGCGCCCGATGGCAGGCGAAGTTTCCACTCGGCACGATGCTGGGGTACCGGATGCGGCGCGCCGTCGGCGGGTGGTAGATCCCGCCGAACAGATCCAGGATCGGGTCGGCGAGCCACGGGGGTCGACCGCCCACGAAGACCACGTCGTTGCGGCCACAGGCGATGGCCGGGTGTGAATCTCCGTGGGGCGCCAGCACGCCGGCAAAGGCAGCGAGCCAGCCCGGCGCGACGGTCATGTCATCATCGATGAAGGCGCACCACCGTGCCCGTGCCTCCCGGATGCCGCGGTTGCGGGCGGCCGACGGGCCCACCTTCGTCTCCTCGGTCACCCGCAACGCGCACCGGGAATGGGCGCTGCGCTGCTCAACAACGGTCACCGTGTCGTCGGTGCAGTTGTTGGCTACCACGACGATCTCGTACTGATCGGGGCGCAGCGTCTGTGCCTCGATAGACCCGAGCGTGCGCGTCAGCCGCTCGCTGCGGTTGTGGGTCGGAACGATGACCGTGAAGTCCAAGTCCTTCATGGCCCGGAGCCCGGGGAGGTGGCGCCACGGTTGGTGTCCCCGGCGGCGCGACCTCCAGGATAGCACGAGCCTCACGCGGCGGACGCCGTGGGGCCAGACCAGCGGGCGCCGATC
>JACRCY010000326.1 GCA_016218785.1 Deltaproteobacteria bacterium | reverse complement strand
GTCCTTGGCAGGGTTACTTCCGCCGGCGCTCGCGGGCGCCTCCGGCGGGGGCGCACCCGCGTCTGGTCGTCGGGGGCTGCCCGCCGTCAGGTTCCCGGCCGCCACAAGTCCGCCCAGGACCTGACCCTCCTCCTGCGCGTGGAGCTTGGGCGCGCACCTGTGAGGCGGGGTGTGCCTTTTCCCGCGTGGGCGTGTACGCCGAGATGTGGCGTGGCGCGGCCAGGGCGGACGATTGGTCGTAACGCCCCCGGCGCGAGCCGCTGGAACAGACGCTCCGGCGAGTCCTGCGGGAGGAGATGCCGCGCTATCGGCCGCGGGGCCCTGGCGGGGCTCCCGCGCCTCCCCGGGGGCGGTAGGGTCGCGCGCGCTGCCGTCCCCGCGTGCCTCCGTGAAGGGGACGAGGCGACCGGATCGCGACATCGGCGTCGTTCCCGGGCATCGTCGTCGCGATCAGGGCGCGCCGGCCGACGCCCAACCGCGCGTCACTGCGCGTCGTTCGAGGCTGGTACGTCCGTTGCAACGCGACCTCCGTGGGGCAGTAGCGGAGGTGCGTGCATGCGACGGATGCGATGGGAACGAGGGGCGATCTCTGTCTGTCTTCTTTCCGTAGCGGCCTGTGGCGGCATGGAGATGTACTCGGGGTCGACGCAGCGGGACGGCGGCGCGTCCGCGGACGGGGCGGCCTGGGGCGGGCCGTCCGCGCCGCCCTCCACCGGCACGCGGTGGCAGCCGGTGCCGACCGAGACCTGCGGCCGCCATGGAATCGCCTGGGTCGAGGTCGACGAGGTGTGCGGGGCCACCGACAGCCCGGACTACCTGGCGGGCTTCGCCGCGCCCATCCTCCGGGACGGTGCCCTGGTGGAGCGGCCGGGGGAGACGCGGCCCCGGCGGACCCTCTTCGCCGTCGATGCCACGCACCTGTGGGTGCTTGACGTGACCGACCCGGCCACGGCGACGCGCACGGGCCTCGTCGCCGGGCTCGGGCAGCCGCTGGCGGTCGAGGCGCACGCGCGCGGCCTGCTGCTCGCGGCGGGAGGCGAGGGGCTCCTGCTGCTGGACATCACGGCCCACGAAGACCCGGTCAAGGTCGCCACCGTCGCGTTGCCCGGGCCCGCGCTGGGCGTCGCGGTCGCGGGCGAGAAGGCCTACGTGGCTGCCGGCAACGCCGGCCTCGCGGTGGTCGATCTCGCGGCCGAGCCCCCGGCGCTCTCGCGCGTGATCCCGGTGCCCGGCTTCGCCGCGGCCGCGGCCGTCCGTGACGGTCGCGCCTACCTGGCGGCCTGCCAGTCCCTGGTCGTCGTCGACCTCGCCACCGACGCGGTCCTGGGGCAGGCGTGGCTCGAGGGGGCCACGCAGGACGGCCTGCTCGTCGCGCCGGCCAAGTCCGTGGCGCTCGAAGGCAACGTCGCCTTCGTGGCCGCCGGTCGGTTCGGGGCGGTCGCGGTCGACGTGACCGACCCGAGCGCCCCCGTCGTCCGCGGGAACTGCACCCGGGCGGCCGACCAGTCGTTCTACGCGAGCGGCGTGCGCATCGCCGACGGGTGGCTGTACGTCGCCGGGGGCGAGTGGGGGATCCTGCCCGTCCCGCTCACCGGTCCGGCGCCGGCGTGCGCGACGCTCACGATGCCGGAGCTGCCGCCCACGCCCGGCTCCGACGCCGAGTGCACGACCGATCCGCCGTGGCAGGTCCTCCCCTGGCAGCAGAGCTGGGTGCCACCGCCGGTGCCCGAGCGGGGGCGTGACCCGGTGCAGACCCTCGTGTCGGGCGGGGTGGTCTACGCGTTCGGCGATGCCCGGCGCATCGGCGCGCGGGCCGTCGAGATCCGCCAGGCCGGTCCCACGCTCGCGCGGCTCGGGCGCTTCGAGGAGCCGCAGCTCGTCGCCGCGGTCAGCGCGCGTGACGACCGCGTCCTGGTGATCGGGCCCGGGGGCGGCCTGTTCGCGCGGGACGACACCGCGCTCCTCGCACCACTGCCGGAGTCCCCGCCAGTCGCGCGGACGGGCGTGGCCGGGGCGCTCCTCGACGACGGCCGGTGGCTGGTGGCGACCGAGAAGGGGGAGATCCACGTCGAGGGGGCGGCGGGCCCGATCGCGCTCAACCAGCGCATCTGGCCGCGCGGCCTCACGGCGCAAGGCTCGACGGTCCTGGTGCCGACCCCGACCTCGCTCGGGACGGTGGCCGTCGATTCCCGGACGGTGCACTGGACGTCGCTGCCCAAGAAGGCGGAGCTCCCCGCGGCCGTGGCCGCGACCGACGGCCGCGTGGTCGTGGCGGCGCCCGAGTGGACCGCGGCCGTGCCCTTCGCGGCGGGCTGGGGGGTGGCGCTGACACCCTCGGGCACGATGGCGGCTCACCTCGTCTTCGACGACGTCGACATCCTCGACGCGTCGCGCTGGCGCGAGGCGCTGCCGCGCCGCCTGCTCGCCTTCGGCGCGCACGGCGCCGGCGAGGTCGCCGCCCTCGGCCGCAGCGCCGGGCTCACCGTGCACCAGTCGCCGCCGCTGCGCCTGGATCTGCCCGGCGGGACCTACCAGGACCTCGCGGTCGCCGGCGATCTGGCGTACGTGGTCGCGCTCGACCGGGGTCTCTACCGCAGCAGCCTCGTCACCGTCGAAGTGGCCGCGAGCGGGCTGCGCCTCGTCGCGATCGAGTCCTTCACGGGACAGGCCACGTCCGTGGCCGTGGATGGGGAGCGGCTCTACGTCGGCGACGGCGACCGCGGCGTGCGGGTCTACCAGCGGGCCGGGAGCGCCCTGGTCCCGCTCGGGATCCTCGAAGTCCAGGCGGTGGCGCCATGAGGCCCCTCGGCGTCGTGGTGCTGCTCGGCGGCCTCCTCGCGCTCCCGGGCTGCCTCTTCGACGGGTGCGGCGGCTACGACCACGACGAATACTGGGATTCGTGGCCGCCGGACGCCTCGGTCCCCTTCCGGCCGGACGCCAGCCTGCCGCCCTCCTTCACGGCCATCGAGGTACCCAGCTACCCGCCGCTCGGACCGACCGGCGTCGTGACCGTGACGCTGCACGACGACACCGGCCTCTCGGCCCTCGGGTACGAGTTTGCGAAGGTCGGCCAGACGTGGATCTCGGGCACCAACCAGACGGTGACCATCCCGGCGGCGGCGCTCGGCGAGGGCTTCGGTGACCTCCAGCTCACCGTCTCCAACGTGCGCGGTGCCTGGACGCGCAAGGTGGTCGAGAACCTGGTCGTCGACTTCTCGCCGCCCAAGGTGGAGGTGATGCCGCGGAGCCTCATGCGGCCCGGGGACGAGGTCGTCGCCTGGGTGTCGGACGGCTGGCTCCTGGGCTCGGTCGAGCTGAAGATCGGCGACCTCCACCGGCGGGAGGACTTCCCGCAGGTCTACCCGCCGTACTTCGGGCAGCAGTGGGACCTGTCGCTGGTGCGCTTCCCCATCGGCGACCTCGCCGACGGCACCCACCGCGCCTTGTTGGTCGTGAAGGACGCGGCCGGCAACGAGGTGAAGGAGGAGTTCGACCTCACCATCGACGGCGTGCCGCCCACGCTGAGCATACGCTCGCCGACGCCGGGGGCGACCGTGAACGGGCACTTCCCCGTCGAGGTCGAGGCCGACGACGGCGGCGGCGAGGTCGGCATCGTCCTCCGCGTGGACGGAATCGAGATCGCCTCGGCCACCGGCCCCGCCGCCACCATCTACCTCGACGCCGACGACTTCGCCCCGGGGACAGTCGACCTCGAGGTCGAGGCGCTCGACGCCGCGGGCAACTCGACCTTCCTCACCCTGCCGCTGGTCGTGGCGCCGTAGTCGCACCGCCGGGTGCCCGGGCCGACGAGGAGGCCGAGGAGGAGGGCGCGGCCGATCGGGAAGGGGCTCATGCCCGCCTCTGCGCGCCCACGGCCACGACCGTGAGGTCGTCGTACTGCGGCGCGTCGCCCACGTGGGTGCGCACGTCGGTGAGGACGCGCCGGAGCAGCAGGTCGGCGTCGGAGGGTCCCGGCGCCAGCGAGCGCTCGAGCCGGTCGAAGCCGTACTGCTCCTGCGTGAGGTTCTCGGCCTCGGTGAGCCCGTCGGTGTAGAGGAGCAGGGTGTCGCCCGGCATCAGCGTGTGCTCCTCCTGCTCGAAGACGGCCTCCGCGAGGACGCCCAGCGCCAGGCCGGTGGCGCCCTCGACCCGCGTGACGTCCCCCTCGATGGTGTGCCGGATCATGGGCGGGAGGTGGCCCGCGTTCGAGAGGGTCAGGATGCGCGTGCGCGGGTCGAGCCGCGCGAACACCGCGGTCACGAAGATCTCGTCCTGGGAGGTCTCCAGGAGCGTGCGGTTGGCGCGGGTCATGACCGCCGCGGGCTGCGCTTCCGCCATGGCGCAGAAGCGCAGCTCCGTCGACATGCGCGCCATGCGCAGGGCGGCGCTCACCCCCTTGCCCGAGACGTCGCCGACGAGCAGGCCGATGCAGCCGTCGCCGAGGTCGATGACGTCGTAGAAGTCCCCACCGACCTCGAAGGCCGGGTCGTAGTGGCTGGCGAAGGAGAACCCCGGGATGTCGGGGAGCCGTTGCGGCAGGAAGCTGCGCTGGACCTGCTCGGCGAAGCGCAGGTCCTGGGCCAGGCGCTGCTGCTTGAGCAGCTCCTGGTGCATGCGCGCGTTGCCGATGGCGATGCCGCACTGGCTGGCGATGCCGGTGAGCATGTCCAGGTCGCTCCGCCCGAACGGGTGCAACATGTCGGCGGAGGTCATGTGGAGGATGCCCAGCAACTGGTCGCGGTAGAGCAGGGGGGCGGCGATCATCGAGTGCGACGAGACGTTGGTGATGAGCGGGTTCAAGCGGCCGTCCCGCGCGGCGGCGCCCGAGAGGACCGACCGACGGCGCGTGAGCACCTCGTTGACGATGGTGCGCGAGATCAGGAACTGCCCCACCTCCGGGCCGCGGCGCGAGCGCACCACGCGCGGCACCACCTGCCCGGTCTCGTCGTCGAGCAGCATGATCGCGCCCCGGTCCGCGTGCGGGAAGACGCGGAACAGGTGGTCGACGATCTCGTTCAGCAGCGCGTCGAGGTCGACGGTGCTGGAGATGGCCGCGGCGATGGCGTAGATGGTCTCGAGCTTGCGGTAGACGGCGTCGAGGTCGTTGATCGACGGCGTCGGCGGCCGTGAGACCATCGTGTGCCGGGCGGCGTCGATGGTGGAGAGCACCGGCGCGTCGGCGCCGTGGGCCCCCTCGATCACCGTCACCAGGTTGCCCGAGCCGGAGTCGGCGAAGCGCTCCTTGCGCGCCTCGAACCGGAAGGTGGCGTCGCAGATGCGGACCTCGTCGCCGTTCTGCAGGATGTGGCGCTTGATGACGCGCTCGTTGACCAGCGTGCCGTTGCCGGAGCCCAGGTCCTCGATCACGTAGCGCGTGCCGTCGCGCGTGATGCGGGCGTGCTGCCGCGAGACGGTGGGCTCGCCGATGTAGATGTTGCAGGCGCGGCTGCGGCCCAGCACGCACACGTCCCCCAGGGGGAAGTCGGTCCCGGCCGTGGCCCCGCTGGTTGCGATCAGGCGCGCCATCCGACTCCGAGAGGGCTACTTGCCGAACCGGCCTTCTGCCTCCGCGACGGTCGCGACGATGTCGAAGGCCTTCTCCAGTCGCAGGATCCGGAAGATCTCCTTGGGCTGGCCGCGCAGCGCCGCGATCTTCACGTCCCCGCCGATCATGCGGAGCCGCTTGAAGAGCGACACGATGGCCCCCACCCCGGAGCTGTCGATCAGATCGAGGCCCGCGAGGTCCACCGTCACCTGGAGGCGCTTCTCCGCCACGAGCGCGTCGATGTCGGGCTTGATGTCGGGCGCCGTGAGCGCGTTCAGGCTCCCCTTCAGCGAGAGCACCGTGATTTCGTTCCTGTCGACCCGCGTATGCTCGAGCATTGTCCCCTCGCTAGACCCGCGTTTCCCCGTCGAGGTACTTGATCAGCCTGAGGACGTTGGGATCGCCCGGCTGGTAGTCCACCTCGTTCATGAACGAGCGCATGATGTAGAGGCCCAGGCCCCCCTCCGGGAGGCTGTCGAGATCGGGCTCGGCCACGCCGCGCGGATCGAAGCTCCGGCCGTGGTCGGCGATCCGGAGCACGAGGCGCGCCGGCTCCTTGTCGAGCGAGACCTCGACCGTCCCTCCCGGCGTGCCCTCGTAGGCGTGCAGGACGGCGTTGTTGAAGGCCTCGTTGAAGGCCGAGACGAGCTGGTGCCCGATGACCTCGCCCCGCTCGCCCGGGACCTGCGCCCGGCACGCCGCCACGAGCAGCGTGCCCACGTGGTCGCGCTGCTCGATCCGCGCCGGCACGGAGACCGAGACGAGGCGGTCGCGCTCGGGCTGCATGGGCGACTAGGTTCCCATATCCCCCGACGGGGGGCAAGGGGCCGCCAGGACCTGCGCTTCTGGACGGGGCCCGTCAGACCAGTCGCTTGAAGGCGTCGAAGTCCAGACCAAAGGCCCGGCACAGACCACGCAGGTACACGTCGGAAAGCTCGGTCCGGTCGCCGTTGGTGAGTGGGATCGTGTAGAGATTGCCCTTCCCATCGTCGAGCACCGCATGGCTGCCCTTCCCGGCCCGCCGCACGACCTGCACGCCCGACTTGCGCAGCGCCTTCGCGACGCGCTTGAACCTAGCCGGCATGCCCCGGCGCCGGGGGTTTCTGGCTCACGAAGGCGTACAGCGGAAAGCCCGCCGGAGCCTCGGTGCTCTGCGGGGAACGTCTCTTCCCGGGCTGCACCAGGGTCGCCCGGGCGGTGTAGTGCGTCGGCTTCGACGCGCCCACCAAGGCCCACACCTCTGGCGGAGCTGGCCGGAGGCGCGGCACCGGAAACAGCCCGCGCTCCACCCGGTACGCCCCCACCGTCTCCAGCGCGTCGGCCATCATGGCCACCGCGTGCTCCGCAGACTCCCCCTGAGTGACGATGTCCGTCTCCAGGCAGTGCGCAATCCACTGCCCCTTGAGATCGGGCGCGGGGTACACGACCACGCGGAAGGGGAACTCGAAAGTCACCGTGAGGGGCATCTCCAATCACTGTGTATGATGCCCCGCGTCTGGTCAAGGCGTCCCGCCGGGGCTACCCCCACCCGAGGCTACCGCCGTGCGCGCGGATCAGGGCGTCCCCGGTGCACGGCCGGGGGCGCCGCTGGCGCTGCGCCCGCAGGCCCGCCCTGCGCCTACCGGGCGGCGCTCCTCATCGATCATGCCGCCTCTCGGCCGGGACGGCATCCGGTAGGAGCGTGTAGCTGGGTCCGATATAATACCCCCGTGGTGAGCGCGGTCCGCATCGTGAAGCGCATCATGGATGTCGCGGGGTCCGCCATCGGCCTGGGCCTGACGCTCCCGCTCTACCCGGTCATCGCCGCGGCCATCCGGCTCGACTCGCCGGGCCCGATCTTCTACCGGCAGCGACGAGCGGCCGGCTATCCCGACGCCGAAGGGGACGCCGCCAGGGTGCCCGTCTTCCACATGCTGAAGTTCCGGACCATGCAGAAGGACGCCGAGAAGGGCACCGGGGCCGTGCTGGCGCAGGCCGGGGATCCGCGGGTCACGCGGGTGGGCCGCTTCCTGCGCAAGACGCGGCTCGACGAGCTGCCTCAGTTCTGGAACGTGCTCCGGGGCGAGATGAGCATCGTCGGCCCCCGCCCCGAGCGGCCCGAGCTGCTGGTGCCGCTCTCCGCGGCGGTGCCGTTCTTCGAGGAGCGCATGCGCGGGGTCAAGCCGGGCATCACCGGCCTGGCCCAGATCAACCTCGACTACGCCGGGCGCATGAGCCAGTCGAGCCCGCTCTGGCAGTACCGCGACCAGCTCATCAACCCGTTCCAGCTCGACGGCCTCGAGGACTCCGAGGCCGACGACATGCGCACCAAGATGCTCTACGACTTCGCCTACGCGGCGTCGCTCGAGCGGTTCTGGAACTTCCTCCGGACCGACGCGGAGGTCATCGCGCGCACGCCGCTGGTGATGGTCTTCGGGCGAGGGCGGTAGGGCACGGTGCCGGAGCCGGTCGGCTGCCACCACCCAACCCGTCCACCCCGACCCCATCCCATGACTCCGTGACCGAGGAATCGGGGGAGGCGGGGTCAGAGGGGCGGGGCCCCTGGTGGCACGGCCGGGGGCGGCCGCGAGCGCTCGGACCCGGCGGTCATCGCCGTGCACATGGAGGATCTTGCCGTCTGGGTCATCGAGCGCGCTGCGAAGCTGCCGCGCGACCACAAGTCCACGGGGGGGACAAGCTCGTGGAGACCTGCCTCGAATAGAGCATCCTCCTCGCCGCGGCACGGCCCCGCCGGCGCGCGAGCACGCCCGGGGCCCGAGCTCGCTCGCGATGACCGAACGCGTGCGTGCCTGCCGCGCGTGGCATCACGCAATCCCGCCGCGGTGAAACAGGCCCTCACGGCGTGACACCTCCGGGACGGCCAGCCACGCGGCCCGCCGGCTGGCGTTTGAAGTGGCAAGGGCGGCATACTATCATCTGAGCGGTCAGCACGAGCGAGGAGGTCATGCGCGACGAAGTGGCGCCGCGGGTCTACGTCGAGACCACCGTGTGGAACTTCGTGTTCGCACAGGACGCTCCCGAGCACCGGGACGCGACGCAGCGGTTTTTCGACCAGGTACGCGCTGGTGGCTTCGAGGTCTACGTCGCCAAGGTCGTGCTCGACGAGGTTGCTGCCGCGCCCGCGCCGCGGCGGAGTGAGCTAGCCCAGCTCATCAGCGAGATCGCACCGGCGGTCCTCGAGAGCAGCGCCGAAGCCGAGACGCTCGCTGCTGAACTCGTCGCGCTCGGGATGGTGCCACCCAAGTACGCCAACGACGCGCTCCACATCGCGATCGCGGTGGTCGAGAACATGGACCTCCTGGTGAGCTGGAACTTCAGGCACATCGTGAGGGTCAAGACGCGACGGGTGGTCGGCGCTGCCGCGCGGCTCGGCGGCTACCGGGAGCTCGAGATCTGCACCCCCGAGGAGGTCATCGATGAAACGGGCGAGTGAACCGCAGGCCGTACGGGAGGTCCACGAGATCCGCGAGCGGCTCCATGAAGCGCGGCAGGACTGGACTGATGCCGAGCGGGGCGCTGAGGCCGAGCGTATCGGCGGCGCACTGGCACAGCAACTCGGCCTGCGGGTCGTCCCTCACGTGCCACGCCGGCGCGTTCGGCAGGTCAGCTGAAGCCACGGCGCCTCGCTCCGGTGGTCGCTTCTCCGCGCCCGCACCTCGGCGCGCAGCCACGCCACTCCCTCGACCGCATGGATGATGGCGCTCGCGTCGAGGTACGCCCGGCTCATCGGTCACCCCGGGAGTCGCGTTCGGCCTGGAGCTGCGCCTCGTTTTCGTCCGTGCTGCGGTTGCCGGGCGGCAAGCGGCGCAGGAAGTCGCCGAGAGTCTCATGCGGCCCGCCCGGCCCGCCTTGCCATGCCCCACCTCCAGTGCAAGAGTTACCGCCCTTTCGCCGCCCAGTCCACCGGCGCGCGCCCGCCGTCGTGGCGCGCCGTTCGCGGCGCGCCGGCCGCGTGGCGTGACGCGGCCGGGCGGGTCGTGGCATACTGGCGCGGACAGGGGGATCGCACCATGCACTTGCGGACCAGGACGGCGCTCGTGGCGTCACTCGCGGCGATCGCGGTGGCCGCGCTCGCGGCCTCGGTGGCGGCGCAGAAGCCGCCCTGCCCCAAGGACCACCAACACGCTGTCGGGCCCAAGGACAACTACTGCATGGCCTGCGGGTGCAAGGTGGTGGCGAAGAAGAAGCCGGCGCCGGCGAAGCCGAAGCCGAAGCCCAAGCCGGCCCCCGCACCCGCACCCGCACCCGCGCCGGCCGCCAGGGGTGCGTCGCCGGGCATGGTGCGGGTGCCGGCGGGCGAGTTCCTGATGGGGAGCCCGGCGGGGGAGGGCAGCGACGACGAGCGGCCGCAGCACCGGGTGCGGCTCGACGCGTTCGAGATCGACCGGTACGAGGTGACGGTGGCGAAGTACAAGGGCTGCGTGGACGCGGGGACGTGCAGCGCGCCGAACACGGGCGCTTCCTGCAACTGGAGCGCGGCTGGCCGCGAGGAGCACCCGGTGAACTGCATCGACTGGAGCCAGGCGCAGGCGTACTGCGCGTGGGCCGGGAAGCGGCTGCCCACGGAGGCGGAGTGGGAGAAGGCGGCGCGGGGCACGGACGGGCGGAAGTACCCGTGGGGGAACCAGGCGGCGAGCTGCCAGCGGGCCGTGATGAACGACGGTGGGGTCGGCTGCGGCCGAAACAGTACGTGGGCGGTGGGGAGCAAGCCGGCGGGGGCGTCGCCGTACGGCGCGCACGACATGGCCGGGAACGTGTGGGAGTGGGTGGCGGACTGGTACGACGCGGGCTACTACGCGAAGAGCCCGGGGGAGAATCCTTCTGGGCCGTCCAGTGGTACGATGCGTGTGATTCGGGGCGGCTCCTGGGGCCTCAACCCGAGCTTCCTGCGGGCGGCCTACCGCGTCAGGGACTCACCGGCGGGCCGGGTCGGCAGCGTCGGTGTTCGTTGCGCCAGGACTGTCTCGCGGTAGCGGCGGGGGGCGCGTGGGGCTGAGGTTGCGATTCACTTGGACTCTGATCCTTGAACCCTTGATCCAGCGGAGTGTGGCGTGACCGACCAGTTGGAGGAGGCGGGGTCCAGGGGCGGAGCCCCTGGTGGCGCGGCCAGGGGCAGCCGGGAGCGCTCGGACCCGGCGGTCATCGCCCTGCGCATGGAGGACGTCACCGTCTGGGTCATCGAGCGCACCGCGAAGATGCCGCGCGACCACAAGTTCACGGTGGGGGACAAGCTCGTGGAGACCTGCCTCGAGGTGACCACCCTCCTCGTGGAGGCGAGCTTCACGCGCGACCGCCTCGGGCTGCTGGCGGCGGCCTCGCGGGCGCTCACGCGGGCCCGCGTGCTCGTGCGCGTGGCCCAGCGGCTGGGCCTGCTGTCGAGCGCGCAGCGGGAGCACTTCGCCCGCGAGAGCGTGGAGGTCGGCAAGATGCTGGGGGGCTGGACACGGGCCACCCGCGCGCGGTAGTACTCGGTCGCCGGCCTGAGGCCGGCAACGGTCGGACGGGGACGAACGGCGCCCGTGTGATTCGGGGCGGCTCCTGGAACAACAACCCGAACAACCTGCGGGCGGCCAACCGCAACAGGAACACACCGACGAACCGGAACGACAACATCGGTGTTCGTTGCGCCAAGACGGTGGACGACCCGGCAAAACCTCGCCAGGGCGTCCGGAGCCGCGCCGTGCCCGTCGCGACGGCGCGGGAGCGACGACCCACAGTCCACCCCGTCCGGCCGGGCCCTCGTGTCTCCGGGAGGGCCGAAGAGCGCCCGGCGCTGAGCGGCGCCGGGCCCCCCGGGCACGCCGAGCCGCCTCCACGCCCCGCCGGGGCGCGCGCGGCCGGCGGCCGGGGCCTATGAACGCGCCTCGGGTGACTCGTCCCCGCGGGTGAAAGTGAGGCGTGCCAGCTCCGCCTCGAGCAGGGCGCGGGTGTGGCCATGCCGGGCGTGCGCGAGCCAGGCGCGCACCCGGGAGGTGACCTCCTCGACGTCGAGCGCGCCGCACGCGAACAGGGCGCGGACGACCCGCATGCGGCCCCGCATGCGGCGCACGTTCTCGTGCCGGAGGCGCACCTGCACGCCCTGGCCGCGCCGTCGCAGGACGAAGCCCAGGAACGGCACCGGGTCGCTGGTCCGGTGCCGGCGGGTCTTCGTCGGGTGCAGGCGTAGGCGCAGTTCCAGCGCCCGGTCGCGGATCGCCGCCAGTGCCGCACGCAGCCGGCCGGGGTCGTCGTGGAAGACGAGGAGGTCGTCGCAGTAGCGCACGAAGGTGCCGAGGCCCAGGTGCGCGGCGAGCAGGTGGTCGATCGGCGCGAGGTAGACGTTGGCCCAGATCTGCGAGGTGAGCGACCCGATGGGCAGGCCGTGCGGCCGCGCGAGCGGCGTCAGCAGGTCGTCGCCCGGGAAGTGCTGGACCACGCGCTCCACCTGGGCGGGCGCATCCAGGAAGCGGTCGCGCAGCCAGCGCCACGGGGGCGGCGTGGTGTGGTCGAGCAGGCGCCGGCGCACCGCGTGGTCCCTCGACGGAAAGAAGCGGCGCACGTCGACGCGCAGCACGAAGGCGTGCGTGCGCGCGAGGTCGGCGGCCCGGCGCAGGCCGGCATGCGTGCCGAAGCCGCGCCGGCAGGCGTAGGTCTGCGGGCGCAGTGACCGCTCGATGGCCGGCAGGGTCGCCTCGATGAGGAGGTGCTGGGCCACGCGGTCGCGGAACGGGAGCGCGCAGATGAGCCGGGGCTTGGGATCGCGGATCCAGAACGCGCGGCCCGCGGCCGGGCGGTAGGTGCCAGCGGCGAGATCCGCGGCCAGGTCGTGGACGTGGCGGTCGAGGTCGAGCATGAACCGGGCCACCGCGGCCGAGCGCCGCTTGCCGCGGGCCGCCAACCGCGCCAGGCACCGGAGCCGCTCGGCTCCCACCTCCCAGCCTGGGCCCTGCGCTGCGCTCATCACCACCCCCCGCGGCCGCGATGATACGATGGCCTACGAGGGCGCTGCACGGGCGTTCCCGCACGGGCGGCGTGGTCGAGGGCGCTGCCCCCGCATCCTCGTGGGGGACCCACGGAGCGGCCCGCGCGGGCCCGCTCCGCCAGGCCCGCTCCGCCGGGTGGACGAGATGCTCGCGCCAGAGTAGGATCACCTGGAGGCCGGAGGTCGACGGATGAGCAAGCGCACCGTGCTGGCGGTCCGCCACCAGGATGGTCATCTGGAGCTGCTGGAGCCCATCGATCTGGCCGTGGGGGCCGAAGTGGCCGTGACCCTGGATATCCCGGAGGAAGCGCCCGTGGCGGCGCCTGGACCTTTGCTCCCGACCCGCAGCCTCGGGCCGATGAAGACCGAACTGACGCGAGACGTGATCTACGATGACCTCGCGTGACGCGGCCCTGCTCGACACCAACGTGCTGGTGTATGCGATGAACGAGGACGCGCAGCACCACGCTCCGTGTCGCGCCCTGCGCGATCGGGCGCTCCGGGGCGCCATCCGGGTCTGCATCGCACCGCAGGTGCTCTTGGAGTACTACTCCGTGGTGACCAGCCCGCGGCATGTCTCGACACCGCTATCGGGCTCCGTCGCCCTGTCCGACGTCGAGAAGCTCGCGACCTCGTTTCCCCTCATCCACCCGCCCCACGACCTCCACGATCGGGTCTTCCAGCTCCTGCACGAGGTGCCGTCGGCTGGCGGCCAGGTCTTCGACGTCGCCCTGGCCGCGACCATGCTCGCGCACGGAGTGAGCCGCATCTACACGTACGACGCGAGGTTCGCGCGGCTTCCCGGCCTCGTCGTGCTGACGCCATAGCGGTGCCGGCCGTCTCGATCCGGGCGGCGGCCGCGATGTTACAATGGTCCTGCGGCGCGCGGTGGGGTAGCGCATGAGCGACGTCAAGCTGTGCCCGTTCTGCGGCGAGGAGATCAAGGCCGTCGCCATCAAGTGCAAGCACTGTGGCGAGCGGCTCGAGGTGGACACCGTGGCGCCGGTGGCGGGGACAGTGCCGGCCGGGAGCGCGGCGTCGGGGCCGGTGCGGCTCCGGGAGGCGGCCGCGGGGCGGCCCGGTGCCCGCGCCGGAGCGGCCGTTCCGGCGGCGGTCGTGCAGCCCATGCCGTCCGAGCCGACACCGGTCGGGGCCCGGGCGGGCACGCGCCTCGGGCAGTACGTGCTGGGCGAGGTGATCGGCCGCGGCGCCATGGGCATCGTCTACCGCGCGCAGCACCAGCGGCTCCACCAGCCCGTGGCCATCAAGGTGCTGCCGGCGAACCTGTGCGGCGACGCCGAGCTGATGGCCCGCTTCGAGCAGGAGGCGAGCGTTCAGGCGAACCTCCGGCACCCCGGCATCGTGGGCGTGCACGACTTCATCTCCGAGGGCGACACGTACGCCTTCGTCATGGAGCTGGTCGAGGGCCAGACGCTCGAGCAGGCCATGCAGGAGGCGCGGGGGCCGCTCCCCGCCGCGCGCTGCGTGGAGCTCCTCGTGCCGGTGCTCGAGGCCCTGGGCTTCGCGCACGAGCACGGCGTCGTGCACCGGGACATCAAGCCCTCGAACATCATGCTCGCGCGGGTGGGCGGCAAGGAGGTGGCCAAGGTCGCCGACTTCGGCATCGCCAAGGCGCTCTCGGCCGAGCGGCGCACGGTCACGGGCGTGAAGATGGGCACCCTGCACTACATGTCGCCGGAGCAGTGCCTGAGCGCCCGGGACATCGACCACCGCGCCGACATCTACTCGGTCGGCGTGACGCTCTACGAGATGGCGACCGGGCGGGTGCCGTTCGACGCCGAGACCGAGTACGAGCTGATGACGGCGCACCTGAAGACCCCGCCGCCGCGGCCGAGCACCCTGCACGCGGGCGTCAAGCCGGCGCTCGAGGCCGTGATCCTCAAGGCCATGGCGAAGGAGCCCGCCCGGCGCTTCCAGAGCACGGCCGACTTCGCGCGCGGCCTGAAGGACGCGGAGGCCGCGGATCGGACCGCGCCGGCCGCGGCCGCTGCTGCCGGGCCGGCCGCGCCCGCCGGGCCGGGCACGCGGCTCGGCCAGTACGTGCTCGGCGAGGTGCTCGGCGCGGGCGCCATGGGCACCGTGTACCGCGCGCAGCACCAGCGGCTGCGCCAGCCGGT
>JACRCY010000325.1 GCA_016218785.1 Deltaproteobacteria bacterium | reverse complement strand
GGGCGTGGCCGTGCACGAGCCCCCTGCCGCCGCGGGGGGGTCCGCCTCGCAGGCGGTGGAGTTGTTCGGCAGCGAGGCGGCCTGGCACGTCGGCTCGACGGTGTACGTGATCGAGGTCATGCCGTCGCAGAAGCCGTTGTAGTAGCAGGTCATGTGCGTGGCGCACTTCGCGCCGCTCGGTGCCCCACACGCGCACCCGCAGCCCGCCGGAGGGGCCACGAGGTCGGCCGCGTCGTAGATCGTGAGGACCTTGGGCAGCTCGGGCGGACAGGTCGGGAAGCCGTCCGGATCCACCCAGCCGACCTCGGCCCAGCCGTCCGGGGCCACCGGTACGCACTGGTAGGCCGCCTGGCACTGCGGGTCGTCGCAGTCGACGAGGCCGTCGCCGTTGTCGTCGATGCCGTTCATGCAGTCCTCGGTGGCGTTGAGACATGCGCCCGCGTGGGTCAGGGCCGCGGCCCCGGCGGCCTGCAGCCGGAGGCAGTCGTTTCCGTAGGTCGTCCCGTCGCAGCCGCACACGGGCGCGAACGAGCCGGTGCAGGTGGCAGGCTTGCTCACGCAGACGCCGACCACGTCGGTGCCGCAGCCGTTCAGGTCGCACACCTGGCCCGGGTCGCAGGCCGTGCCGGCGAGCCCGCCGCAGGTCGCCGAGTTGCACGCGCCCTGGTAGCAGACGCCGGCGGCGCACGGAGTCCCGTCGGGGGCGGGGCCGGTCTCGAGGCACGCGATGGCGCCGGTCTCGAAGCTGCAGTCGAGCCGTCCGGCCCTGCACACCGCGCCCGGGTCGCAGCGAGCGCCGGCCGCGCAATCGATGCAGCTGCCGTCCTGGCACACCTGGTCGAGCGCGCACGAGGTGCCGTTCGGGGCGGGCACCAGGCTCTCGCAGGACGGCTGGTCGCCGCCGCAGGAGGTCGTGCCGATCTGGCACCGGTTGCCCGCCGCGGTGCAGGGCGAGCCCGGGTCGCAGCCGCCGTCGGGGGCGGGCCCGACGTCGCCGGCGGTGGCGCCGTCGGCGCCGGTGCCGCTGTCGCTCGCCGGGAGCCCGCCATCGCCGGGGCCGAGGAAGGCCGGGTTCTGGCGCGTACACGCCGCCGCCAGCGACACCGCCACCAGCCCGAGGACCCACGCCCGCTCCGAACCCGACCGGCGCATCATCAACGCCTCCGTTTCAGGCCGCGCCGCCGCCGTGCAGGCCTCGCGCGCACGCCTGCCGCCGATCGTACCGCCAGACGGAGCGCGCTCGCAAGGACCCGGGTGGGCCCGTGACCCGGGCGGGCCCGGGCGGGCCCCGGGCCGGCGCCGTTCTGCTTGCGGCCCGCGCGGGGGTGCGAGTATCATCCGGGTGTGCTGCTGAAGAAGATCGTCATCGCCGAGGACGACGACGCCATCGCCCACCTGCTCGGGGCCGCGCTGGGGGACGCGGGGTTCCTGTGCCTCCGGGCGCGCGACGGGGAGGAGGCGCTGCAGCTGTGCCGCCGCGACCTCCCCGACCTCCTGGTCCTCGACGTCATGCTGCCCAAGCTGGACGGCATCGAGGTGACCCGCCGGCTGAAGGGGGACGTGCTCGCCTCGCGCATCCCGATCCTCATGACCACGTCGCTGGCGGCGGTCGAGGACCGCATCGTCGGGCTCGACGCCGGCGCCGACGACTACCTCCCCAAGCCCTTCGACCTGCGCGAGGTGCTGGCGCGGGTCCGCGCCCTCATCCGGCACAGCCGCCGCGAGCGCGAGCGCAACTCCATCACGAACCTGCCGAGCTCCACGGCGCTGACCGATCACGTGGAGCAGCGGCTCAAGGGGACCGAGGAGTTCGCCCTCCTGTGGATCGCCGTGGACGGGCTGCACCCGTACCTCGAGGCGCTCGGCTTCACCGGCGGCGACGAGGTGGTCGCTCGATTGGGCCAGCTGGTCCAGGGGTGCACCGGGCGCTGCGAGGGGGAAGTGTTCCTGGCTCACGTGGGCGGCGAGGACTTCGCCGTGGCGCTCCCCTTGGGCGCCGCCGCGCCCCTGTGCCAGGTATTGATCGCGGACTTCGAGCAGCTGCGCCCGTCGCTGCAGGCGGGTCCGCCGCTGCGCCTGGTGATCGTCGGCATCGACGTGCGCCGCGCCGGGGCTCATACCACCGCCGAGCTCGCCCGCGCCGTGGTCGAGGCGCGGCGCGCGGCCCCCGCGGGCGGCGGGAGCTTCTACGCCCTGAGGCCGTAGATGGCGCGCCGTCTGTCCCGCCGGCCGCGTCCCGACTAGCGCATGGCCGCGCCCGCGAGCGAGAAGGGGAGCGGGGCGCCGATCATCGGCATCGATCTCGGCACCACCAACTCGGTGGTGGCGGCGATGGTGGCCGGGAAGGTGCAGGTCTTCGCCGACGGTGACCGCCGCCTGCACCCCTCCGAGGTCTCGTTCCATCCCAACGGCAGCACCCTGGTGTGCCACGCGGCCCGCAAGCGCCGGCTGGTCGATCCGCGCTCGACCTTCTTCTCGGTGAAGCGCCTCGTCGGCCAGCCGTTCCGCTCCCCGGCGGTGCAGACCGCCATCGCCCGTCTCCCCTACCGGGTGACGGAGGGGGCCAACGAGCAGGTGCAGCTCTCCGCGCGCGGCAAGGTCCTCACGGCCCCCGCCATCAGCGCCATCGTGGTGGGGCACGTGAAGCACTGCGCCGAGGCGGCCCTGCAGCTGCCGGTGCGCCAGGCCGTGATCACCGTGCCGGCCAACTTCAACGACGCGCAGCGGGCCGCCACCAAGGCCGCCGGCCAGATCGCCGGCCTCGAGGTGCGCCGCATCCTCAACGAGCCCACCGCGGCCGCCCTGGCGTACGGCGTCGGGCGCCAGCTCGACCAGACCGTCGCGATCTACGACTTCGGGGGCGGCACCTTCGACATCACGGTGCTGCGCATCAAGGACCAGATCTTCGAGGTGCTGGCCACCGGGGGCGACACCTTCCTGGGCGGCGACGACCTCGACCTGGTGCTGGTCGACCTCCTGGCGGATGGGTTCCTGCGCGAGCACCGCTACGATCTGCGCGAGGACGAGATCGCGCACCCCCGGCTCGTGGTCGCCGCCGAGCAGATCAAGTGCCGGCTGTCGGACGTGGAGGTCGTGGACGGGGAGATCAAGGAGATCGTGCACGGCGAGGGGGGACGCCCCATCGACCTGGCCTTCCACCTGACGCGGGAGGCGTACGAGGCGGCCATCGCGGGCTACGTCGACCGGACCTTCTGGGCCTGCGACGAGGTGCTCCAGATCGCCGGCCTCGCCCCCTCCGGCGTCGACGATGTCATCCTGGTCGGCGGCACCACGCGCATGCCGCTGGTACGGCGGCGCGTGGCGGAGTACTTCGGCCGCGCGCCGCGGGCCGACATCAACCCCGACGAGGTCGTGGCGTGGGGGGCGGCCGTGCAGGGGGGAGCCCTCGCCCCGACCACCGCCCCGCAGGCCTTCAACTCGCTGTTGCTCGACGTGGCGCCGCGCGCGCTCGGCATCGCCGTGGCCGGCGGCTACGCCGACACGGTGGTCCAGCGCAACGCGCAGCTCCCCCTCGAGCAGACCCGGATCTTCAGCACCAGCGCCGACAACCAGGAGCGCGTGCTCATCCAGATCTGCCAGGGGGAGTCCCGGCGCTTCAGCGAGAACACCCCGCTCGGGCAGCTGGCGCTCGACGGGCTGCCGCGCGCGCGGCGGGGCGAGATCAAGATCGAGGTCACCTTCCAGATCGACACCGACGGCATCCTCCACGCGCGCGCCCGCGACGTCGCCACCGGCCGCGAGGAGCGGGCGACGGTGACCGTGCGCGGGACCATGAGCCAGGAGGAGATCGCGGCGGCCCGGGCGGCGGCGGCCGCGGCGGGCACCGCCGGCGCGGTCACCCCGGCCTGACATGGCGACCGACGCGCGTACCGAGGCCCTGCTGCAGTACCTCGCGGAGGTCGCTCCCGATCTCGACCTGCACAGCTACTACCAGCTGCTGGACGTGCCGGAGGACGTCAGCCCGGACGCGGTGCGGGCCGCGTTCTACCAGAAGGCGGCCGCGCTGCACCCCGACCGCTTCCCGGGCCTGACCGACCGCCGCGCCCACGACCAGCTGGTGTCGATCTACGCTCGCATCGCCGAGGGGTACCGGATCCTGTCGGACGCCCGCAAGCGGGTCGCCTACGACCAGGGGCTCGCCGAGGGGCGGACCCGGTTCGCAGAAGGGGAAAGGGAGAAGAAGGGCCCTCGCAACCCGGAGGAGTCGCTCACGAACGAGCAGGCGAGGAAGTTCCTGCGGCTGGCCCTCCAGGCGCGCGATGCCGGCGACCTCAAGGGCGCGGCCATGAACCTGGGCTTCGCGCGGAGCTTCGAGCCCGGCGCGGAGGTGCTGACGATGCTCGCGGCTCAGATCGACGAGAAGCTCAAGGGCCAGGCAGGGGGAGGCCAGTGACGGGAACCGGGCGCGCCGCGCCGTGAAGGAGCGGGACGTTGGGTCACACCATCGCCATCGATCTCGGCACCTGCAACACCTCGGTCGCGGTCCTGGAGCACGATCAGCCCCAGGTGCTCTACACCTCCGAGGGGGCGCGCGTGACGCCCGCCTTCGTCGCCTTCGTCGACGGAGAGCGTGTGCTGGTGGGGGCTGCGGCCAAGCGCCAGGCCATCATGAACCCGCGGCAGACGGTCTACGGTCTCAAGGGCCTGGTCGGCCGCCGCTACGAGAGCCCCGAGGTGCAGCGGCTGCAGCAGCAGCTCTCCTTCGAGCTGGTGCCGTCGGGGACCGGCGACGTCCGGGTGCGGGTGGGCGACCGCGAGTACGATCCGGAGGAGATCCAGTCGGTGCTGCTGCACCGCATGCGGCGCATGGCCGAGCAGTACCTGGACGCCGAGATCGCGGGCGCGTACCTCACGGTGCCGGCGCACTTCAACGCCGCCCAGCGCAACAAGACGCGCGAGGCGGCCAAGCGGGCCGGCCTCAAGGTGCGCGGGCTGCTCTCGGAGGCGACCGCGGCCGCCGTGTGGGCGGGGTCGCACCGCCGCCGCGTCCGGCACGTGGCGGTCGTGGACGTGGGCGGCACCCTCGACGTCACCATCCTCGGCGGTGAGGCGGGGACGCTGCAGACCCGCGCGGCGCGCCACGACCCCACGCTCGGCGGCGAGGCCTTCGACTGGCGCATCGTGAAGCGGCTGTACGAGCTGCTGCGGGTCTGTCACGACCTCGACGTGAAAGGGGACGCCGTGGCGCTGCAGCGGCTCCGGGACGCGGCGGAGCGGGCGAAGCAGGCGCTCTCGGAGCAGGAGGCGGTCGCGATCAGCCTCCCGGCGCTGGGGACCGGCGCCGCCGACGCGATCGACCTGCAGCACCGCCTGACGCGGCCCGAGCTGGAGTCGCTCACCCAGGATCTGGTCGACCGGATCGGCGAGCCCTGCGCCGCGGCGCTGCGGCAGGCCGGCGTGACCCCGGCTGACGTCGGCGAGCTGGTGGTCTGCGGCGGCATGGCCCACGTGCCCGCGGTGCGCGCGCGCATCGAGGCGGTCTTCGAGCAGCCGGCGGTGCCGCTCACGAGCCCGGAGGAGGCGGTGGTGCTCGGGGCGGTGGTCCTCTCCCACCCGATGGGGGGCGCGGGTGGCTGAGCGCGGCCTCGTCGGCGCCACGCTGGGGCGCTATCGGGTCGTCGAGGAGCTGGGCCGGGGCGGCATGGCCGTGGTCTACCGCGGCGAGGACACCGGGCTCGGGCGCGCCGTCGCCATCAAGGTGATGCACGCCCACCTCGAGTCGACGCCCGAGGCGGTGGAGCGGTTCCGCCGCGAGGCGCGCGCGGTCGCGGCGCTCAAGCACCCCAACATCGTCGAGATCTTCGACTACTCCGCCGCGGAAGGGCCCGACCACCCGGCGATGATCGTCACCGAGCTGGTCGACGGGCCGTCGCTCAAGAAGTTCTGCGACGGCCACGGGTCGCCGCTCCCCGAGGTGGCGGCCATGATCGGGGTCAAGGTGGCGCGGGCGCTGGCGGCGGCGCACGGGCGCGGCATCATCCACCGCGACATCAAGCCCGAGAACCTGCTGATCGACTCGGGCGGGCGCCTGGTGCTGACCGACTTCGGCATCGCGCGCGTCAGCGGCGCCGACACCATGACCGAGACGGGGGCCATGGTGGGCTCGCCGGCGTACATGTCGCCCGAGCAGGCGCGCGGCGAGGATCTCGACCCGCGCAGCGACGTCTTCTCCTGCGGCACGCTCCTCTACCAGCTCGCCACGGGTGCGCTCCCCTTCGGCGGCAAGGACGCGCTCTCGACGGCGCTCGCCATCCTGAGGGGGGACTACGCCCCCCCGAGCAAGCGGAACCCCCGCCTCGGGTCCGGCCTCGACCGCATCATCCGCAAGTGCCTGCAGAGCGACCGGTCGCAGCGCCACGCCGACGGGGGCGTGCTGGCGACGGCCCTCGAGGAGGTCTGCGCGGCCGACGGGCTCACCGACCTCGACGCCGAGCTGCGGAGCTACTTCGCCGACCCGCCGGCGTTCAACCGCGCCCTCGAGCCGCGCGTCCTCGCGCGGGCGCTCGAGCGCGCCCGCAAGGCCGTCGCCGGTCGCAGTTGGGCGCGGGCCCTGGCAGAGTGCAACCGCATCCTGGCCATCGACCCGCACGAGCGCGAGGCCAGAGGCCTCGTCGAGCGCCTCGGCGTGGGGCGGGGGCGGCGGCGCCTGCTGCTCTGGGGCGGCGGGATCCTGGCCGCGGTCGCGTTCGTGGCCGCGGGCTGGCTCGCCGTCACCCGGGTACCGCGACCGCCGGCGGCGCCGCCGGCC
>JACRCY010000317.1 GCA_016218785.1 Deltaproteobacteria bacterium | reverse complement strand
TCGGGAAGTCGATGCCGTCGGGCGCGATGTGGCGACAGCTCGTGGCCGGCAGGCGCTCCCTCTTGACGAAGCTCGACACGTCGCACACGACCACCGCGGCCCGCTCCACGGTCCCCGTCACCGGCCCCTGGGTGTAGTCGATCTGGATGGTCGTCAGGATCTCCGGGGGGTCGCTGAGGTTGCGGATGGTGACCGTGTCGTGGCTGCAGTCGTAGACCGAGCAGATGCTCCCGTGCAGGTCCCCGGTGGTGCCGCCGCAGCCGGCGAGGCCGCCCCCCAGGCAGACGCCGGCCGCGGCGAGAAGCACGAACATGGTGGGGCGCATGATCACTGGACCTTGGAGCGGGCGACGATGAGCTCGTTGATGACCGTCGGGGGACTGGTCCCGGTGTCGAGGGACGAGGCCTGGTAGGCGATGGCCGGCAGGCCGTCCTGGTCGTACGCCAGGGACACGTAGAGCCCGTCGTAGACGCCCTGGTCGTTCCAGACGAGCTTGCTCACCCACGCGCTCTCCTTGACCGCGATCATGACCCCGTCGGACGCCTGCTCGCAGTCGCGGTTGTTCGGGTCGTACTGCTCCCGGCAGCGGTAGTACGCGATGGCCGGCCGCCCCAGGCCGTCGAAGGCCAGCGACGGGGACTTGCCGGTGTCGCCGGCGGCGTCGACGACCTCCGCCGTGCCCCACACGTTGTTCTCGATCGACTCGAGGTACCAGAGCTTCTGCTCGACGCTCTGGTTGTTCTGGAACGGCGGGTAGTACGCGACGCCGTGCTTGCCGCCGGCGCGCGCGTAGCCGAGGCGGTAGCCGATGCTCATGCGCGGCACGATCCGCTGGCGGTGCCAGCCCGAGGCGTCCTTCCAGGTCTGCCAGATGCCGCCCGAGTTGGCGAACGGCGAGTAGTGGGCCACGCTCGGGTTGCCGTCCTCCTCGACCAGGATCCGGGCGTACTGGCCGGCGCCGCGGACCGAGTCGAGGTCCATGCGGCTCCCCCCCTGCGACAGCTCCATGTCGGCCTTCTCGAAGTCGTCCTGGGCGAAGCCGAAGTGGACATCCTGGAAGACGACCCACGGATCCGCGCCGGAGAAGGCCAACGACGGCCAGGTGCCGACGACGTCCCCGACGTGGCAGGTGTCCTGGTAGGCCGCGCACTGGGCCGTGTCCTCGGAGAAGACCGGGTCGTCGTTGCCGTCGACGGCGATGGTGGTGGCGGTCCAGGCGTTCGGGCCGGTGCGGCGCGCCAGCATGGCGTCGGTGCCGCCGCAGCGGTAGGCCGCCTCGGTGCCGCCCATGTAGGCGATGCCCGCGTTGCCCGCGGCGTCGTAGGCCAGGGCCACCCCCTGGAGGTTGAGCAGGTTGACCGTCGCGGCCACCTCCTTGGCGAAGGTGCCGTCGGACTTCTCGTAGGCGTAGACGATCTCGTAGCGGTTGACGGGCGCCGGCGGATCGACGCGCGTGCATTGATCGACCGCGCCGGTCATCCGGTAGTAGGCCACGCCCAGGCTCCCGTCGGGCGCCCGCACCAGCTCCGGCTGGTGACCCGCGTTCTGGTCGTCGACCTTGACCTGGCGCCAGACCAGCTTCGCGATCGGCGGCGCGTCGCCCGGGGCGGCGTCGTGCTGCTTCCCTCCGTCCGGGTCGCCGCCGTGGCCGCCGCCGCAGCCAAAGAGCGCGGCGCCGCCGACCAGGGCCGCGAGCGCCACGAGACGGGCAATTGGCTGACGCATGTCGGCTCCCTCTCTCGCTACCCCGCCGGCTGGCAGCCGCCGGTCGGGTACGGGATGCACCCGAAGGCGCACCCGGCCGCGCCGGTGATGGTGATGTTGAGGCCGTTGGAGTAATCCCAGCTGGAGTGGTGCCATTCGCGGACGATGAGGGCCAGGGTGCCGCCCTCGATGTAGCCGCACTCCTCGCCGGTGTCGCCGAAGGTGAAGCCGTTGTCCCGGGCCCGCCACGAGAAGTTCAGGCCCTCGCCGTCGTAGCCGAAGAAGACCAGGTCGAGGCCCGAGCCGGTGCTGACGTCGACCTTGATGCTGCAGAGCCCGGTGCCGCACGGGTTGGCGAAGCGGATCAGGTCGATGTCCCCTTCGTAGGAGATGTAGGCGGTGACGCTGTTCCCGGACGCGTCGCGGCCGAACTCGAAGTTCTTGGCGATGACGTCGTCGGGATCGGTATCCGGGGACTCCAGCGTCAGGAAGGGGTTGTAGAAGTTGTCGGGCTCGCCCGGGTCGGGCTCCGCGTGCCGGGTGAAGGTGAAGGTGTAGGCGGTCGAGTCGTCGTAGAGCGGCGGGTTGTGCGTGTCGTAGACGAGCACGTACGTCGAGGCGGCCTTCGCGGGCTGCACCGTGTGCACGTCGTTTCCCGTGACGGCCGGGATGATGTACTGGGTCACCGAGCACTGCCCCTCGGGGAGGCACTCGCCGCCGCCGGCGCAGGCGCCCGCCGAGCAGAAGTGCGAGTCGCAGTCGAGGTTGGTCTCGCACTCGAGCGCACAGCGGCCGCGCTGGCACACGTTGGAGAGGCAGTCGGTGGGCAGGTTGCAGGTCGTGGTCCCCGTCAGATACGCGCAGCTGTCGCCGCTCCCCGGCGTGCAGGGGCTGGTGTTGTGCGGGTACACGATCTTCATGCCGAGGGCCAGCCGGCTCCCGCCCCCCTGGGCGCGGAGCTCCATGAGCTGGTTCGGCGACTGCGACACCTTGTACCAGTCGGCGTCACCGGAGGAGGCGATGTAGCCGGTGCGCGAGCCGCCGCCGCTGACGTCGGTGGCCGCCGTCACGGTGTCGTTGCGGGCGCTCTGCTCGTTGGCGTCGGGCTCGGCGATGACGGTGGCCGAGATGTGGTACTTGTTCTGCAGGTCGGCTCCCTGCTCCTGGGAGTCCCTCACGATGAGGCAGTAGTCGGCGCCCGTGCTGATCATGGCGGTCCGCTTGAGCAGCGTCGGGGTGGCCCCCGACACCGCCAGGTACTCGCCGACCAGGGTGTTGCCGTCGGGCTGGTAGACGTCGACGGCGATCCGGCCCGCCAGCGCCTGCCCCGTGTAGTCGAGCTGGATCTCCACGATCTTGGAGCCGGCGAGGACGTTCACCTTGTACGCGCCGTGGTCCCCCTGGTAGGAGACGTACCCGTCCTGTCCCGAGCCCAGGGGGGTCGCGTTGTCGCAGGTGGTGTGGCCGGCGTTCGGGTCGGGATCGGCCATGGCCGACGCGGTGATGGAGAAGGTGTTGACGTCGTCCTGAGCGTTGTCGTTGGCGTCGTGGACCATGATGTAGTACTTGCCCGGGCTGGGGATGTAGTGCGTCCCGAGCACGTGGGACGAGTGCACCGTCTCCACCGAGTCCGTCTTCGACGCGACCGGGTGTTCGAGGTCGGGCGGGTCGGCGAGGACCAGGTAGGCCAGGTTGATCTTCGACTTGGCCTGCGGCGCGAACATGATCTCGACGGTGAGGAGCGGCTGGCCCGCCGGCAGGTCCACGTAGAACCACCGCTGCACCTTCATCGGGTAGATGCAGGTGTCGTTCGGGTCCGGAGTGCCCCCGTCCTCCTGGAGGTTGGGGTACTCCTGCCCCAGCACCAGCACCTGCGCCTTGTCCGCCGAGTTCTTGCCGGTGATCGTGCAGGTCCCCTCGATCCCGGCGTCATCATCGCCGCCGTTGCCACCGCCACCGCAGGCTCCCACCGTCACGGCCAGCAGCAGCCAGAAGCGCTTCCGAACGAAAGCGGACATCGCCTTGCTCCTTGGCTCTCCTCGGTCGGGACGCCCCCGATCAGGGCACGACGCAGTCCCGCTCCGGGTCGAAGACCTCCGGATCCGAGGGGTTCTCGGGATTCGCGGTGAGCTTGAACGCCTCCTCCGGGATCACGATCTTGCCGGAGGCCGGCGTCTTGAGGTCGAACTCGCGCACGAACCGCGCGCGCGCACAGCCCACGCGGAACTCGCCGAAGTCCTTGGGCGCGTCCTGCGGGACCTCGCCCAGGTAGACCCAGATGTTGTTCCAGCCGGCCTCGCCCCCTTGGGGCGCCAGGGTGGAGGCCAGCGTGATGTTGTCGACGGCGAAGTCGTAGCAGAACTGGCTCACGGTCACCGACACGACCGTGGCCGTCAGGCTCACGGTGATCATGCCGCCGGTCGCCGGATCGGGCACGTCGAACGTGACGGTGGCGTCCTCGGTCTTGGCCGCCGGCAGCTCATCGGTCACCTCGAGGTCGGTCTCCGAGCGGACGCGGTCCACCACGTAGGTGCCGTCCCGCGAGGCGCCGCGCGTGGTGCCGTCGAGGGAGATGGTGATCGTGGTGCCCGCCTGCAGGCCGGCGGTGATGAGGGTCGCGCCCGGGATCGAGAGGCGCCGCGTGCGCACGCGGATCTCGGTCTCGGTGAGGTCGTACCGGTAGCCGAAGATCGACAGGTTGCCCACGTCGGGGACCTGCGGGTTCGCGTGCACGCGGATCTCGAGGCCGTTCTGCGACCCGTCGTGGTCGAGGTCGCCGAGGTCGTCCGCCTCGACCGTGTTGGTCCCGAACAGGTACTCCAGCCCGTCGGCGATGCCGTCGCTGTCGGTGTCGACCAGGCGCGGCGACGAGCCGATGAAGCGCTCCTCGCAGTTGAGCAGGCCGTCGCCGTCGTCGTCGCGGCGGTTGTAGTCGTCGGTCTCGGTCACCTGGCAGTCGGCGTCGGCCGGGTCCAAGGGGTCGAAGCCGCCGTTGCGCAGCCGGTCCTCGAGCAGGTCCGAGAAGCCGTCGCCATCGGTGTCGGCCTTGGTCGGGTCGGTGCCGATGAGCGCCTCGTAGGCGTCGCTGAGCCCGTCGCCATCGGAGTCCGCCTCCTGGTCGATCCCGGGGCGCGCGTTGCGGTTGGAGACGTTGAAGCTCTTGAGGATGAACATGCGCCGGAACGAGGTGAAGTCGAGGGTGAGGACGTTGATGCGCTCGCCGTTGCCGATGTTGCGGAAGGTGCCGCGCCCGGTCTCGGCCATGTTCTTGAGCAGGGCCTCCGGCACCAGCTGGTACTGGGGCGGGGTCCGGCCCGCGAGGTAGACCGTGTGGAACTTCAGCTCGCGCAGCTGCTGCTCGCGCTCCAGGTCGGAGATGTCCTTGACCAGCCGCAGGATGCGGTCGTCGGTGTTGCTGGGGGGATCGTCGGTGACCGGGTTGGGCATGCCGTCCGAGAGGAAGATGACGACGTACTTGGACCGCGACCGCGCCTTGTCGTCGGTGTTGCGCATGTCCGTCACCAGCAGCTGGAAGGCGGCGTCGATGGCGCCCTCGTAGTTGGTCTGGGCGGCGTTCGACTGCAGGCTCAGCGCCGCCGTGGTGAGGTCGACGACGTCCTGCGCCGTGAAGTCGGGCTTGAACCCGCCGGTGATGTCGTTGATCGACGAGTGGAACGTGATCATGCCGATCTCGACGCCCTTGATGCCCGACAGCGCGTTGATGACGTCGATGACGGCGCGCGTGCGCCCGGTGTAGTTGTTGTCGAGGGGGTTGGGGGGATCGGTCTGCGACATCGAGTCGGACACGTCGATGACGAACAGGATCTTCACCGGGAACTCGACCGACGTCGGGTCCTCGGTGCAGAAGTGCCCCTCCACCCGCAGCTTGTCGTCCAAGGGGGGCTTCGGCGGCACGGGGACGCTCTCGAGCTCGGCGTCGGTGCAGGCCGCGCCACCGAGCACGCAGGCGGCGACGAGCAACCAGTGCGGGACTCTCGTGGCGGTCAAGCGGTCACCCCGGATCAATGGTACCGGAGGCGTGGACCTGCATCAACCCGAGGCGACCTTCCGGCAGCGTCCCTTCTCCGGATCATCAAGCACCGCGGGCACGCACGACATCGTCTCCGGGCAGCGCTCCTCGGGGGCCAGCTCCTCGACGGGGCGCTCGGGGTCGCAGCCGCAGGTGGGCGGCTGGCCGGTCTTCCACCCGCGGCACGTCTCGCCGCCGGGGCAGCAGGGGGCGGCAGGATCGCAGCCGTCCACGCACGCCCCGTCGGTGGTCGTGCCGGTGCAGGGCGTCCCGGCGGTGCCGGGGGACCACGAGCACCCCCCGTGGCTGCGGCACTCGAGCGCGTCCACCAGCGCGGTGCAGTCGAGCGCCTGGCAGATCAGGCCCGCGCCACACTGGTCCTTGGGGGCCGCGCCGCAGGGCGCGCCGCGGCCGGCGACGCAGGTCAGCGCCTTGCCCGCGTCCAGGAAGTGCGACTCGCACAGCGCCACCGTCCCGTCCGCCGGGATCTTCAGGAACTCGGAGGTGTATTTCCCGTGGACACAGGCGGTGCGGAGCATGCCGTAGTCGCGCGGGTCGTCGGGTGGGCCCTCGATGAAGTAGACCATGATCTTGTTCATCCCGCGTGTGTCGTCGTCCGGACCCCGGGTGACCATGAGCTGCACGTCGCGGATGTCGTAGTCGTAGCAGCTGCGGCCGTCGGGCGTCTCCCCCAGCGACAGGACCTGGTACCAGTACCGCGCGGGCTGGTCCTGGGGCGGCTCCTTCCCCAAGGGGTCCCAGTGGAAGAGGATCTCGTCGCCGTTGCGGATCCCGTCGGCGTCGGCGTCCTCCGTCATGTCGTCCGGGTTCAGCGGGTCGGCCCCGGCGTAGAACTCGATGCCATCGGGGAAGCGGTCGCCGTCCGTGTCGAACAGCCGCGGGTTGGTGCCGATGACCGTCTCCTCGCAGTCGCGGAGCCCGTCGCCGTCCTGATCGGCGCGGGACGCGCAGACGCTCGCCGGCTTGGCGGGGTCGAGCGGGTCGAAGCCCGAGGACTTCAGCCTGAGTTCGAACGCATCGGTATAGCCGTCGCCGTCGCTGTCCAGGGGATCCACGCCGCTGGCGCACCCCAGGCCGCCGGCCGAGGCGCACTCGCAGACGTTCACGCCCGCGACCAGCTCGCAGCCGATGGCGTCCTCGGTGGCGTCCGGAGCGCCGTCGCCGTCGCTGTCGCACTGCGGGCCGTCCTTGGTGGGCACGGTGTTGGTGTTGGAGACGATGAGGTTGGTCATCTTGTAGAGCTGCTTGATCGAGACGTAGTTGATGTTGAGGAAGTTGATCGACGCGCCCGAGGTGAACTCGGTGAAGGTGCCGTTGCCCGCCGCGGCCATCTTCTGCATCAGGTCGATGGCCGTGTTGCGGTCGAGGCAGAAGGCGTCGATGAAGGCCTGGCCGATGTTGGGATCGAAGAGGAGCCCGGTGTGGAAGCGGATCTCGCCGACGTTGTAGATGGTCTGCAGGGCCATGATGTCCTGCACCTTCTCGATGATCTGGTCGGGCGTGTTGTAGTTCCGGCCCGCCTCCATGTCGGGGTAGAGGCCCTGGAAGTCCTGCCAGGTCCACGGCCCGCCGGTGTTGGGGTTGGTGCCCGGCGGCAGCTGGAACTCGTCGGGCCAGTCGCGGCGGTCCACGGTGCACACGGTGTCGAAGACCGGGCCGCAGCGGGCGTTCGGCTGGCAGCTGATCTGCTTGCAGGCCGCGGTGGGGTTGCCCGGGATCACGCACTGGTTGGCGCCGGCCGGGTCGCACGGGGTGCCCCCCCAGCACTGGGGGTCGGGCGACCCGTCGGAGAAGAAGATGACCACGTACTTGGTGCGGGCCCGGAGGGCCGGCCCGCTCTCGACCATGTCCTTGGAGAGGTTGGCGTAGATGGTCCCGAGGGTGCCCTGGTAGTCGGTGAGCCGGTCGGACTGCTGCAGCCGCTGGGTGACGGCGGCCCGGTCGGGGGTCGACGTGAACCCCCCGGTGATGTCGGTCACGATGGCGTCGAAGGCGACGATGTCGAACTTCACCGACGGGTTGCCCGCGAACCGGTCGAGCACCTGGTTGACGGCCGTGACGCGCTGCTGCGCCGGGTCGGTGACCCGCTGCGTGTACGAGGTGTCGATGGCGAAGACGACCTTGACCGGGAACTCCTCGTCGCCCGGGGTCTTGGTGCAGATACGGCCGGTCAGCCCCAGCTTGTCGTCGGTGGTCGAGGGCCCCTCGCCCTGGTTCGCCTCGAGGCCCGCGTCGGTACAGGAGAGGAAGGAAGCGGCGAGCAGAAGGAGAGCGCCAGCCGCGGCTCGCTTCATCGATTGACCTCCGCCCACCCTAGGTTATTAGGTTAGTCGTCCGGCAGCCCGAACCATCTAAACGATCCATACCGTCCGACCATCGTTGAAGGACAAGAGTTCGAGGTCGAATCGGTTCAGCCTCAAGCCCTCAGCCTCCAGCCTACCAAAAAGAACCGGCCCGCGCACCCTCGAGGGGGTGCGCGGGGCCGGGGCAGAACCCAACGTTCGCGCTAGGCTACTTGCGACGCCGCACCAGGGCCAGGCCCAGGAGCATCAGCAGCGCCAAGGGGGCCGCCGCCGCGCCACCACCCACCGAGCACCCGCTCGAGGTGGCATCGCCGGTGACCTCGACGCTCAGCGTGTACTCGCTGCGGGCCGGGCCGCTGGCGTAGACGTCGTCGCCGAAGACCAGCTCGCCCACGACCTTGATCTGGTAGGTGCCGGGCTGATCCGGGGTGAAGGTCGGGAAGTCGCCCTGGTGGTAGCGGTACTCGTAGGTGTCACCGGAGTAGACCGCGGTGCCCCACGCGTGGGAGACCGTCGCGCCGGAGCCCTCGGGCCGGCTCACCACCGCCCAGGTGTAGCGGATCGGGGCGTTCTTCCGATTGGCGTAGAGGTGGAGGCCCACGTCGCGGCCGGTCATGAACTCGTTCCCGTCCGTCGCGGAGGTCCGGTCACCCTTGGCCGCCACGGTGCCGCCGACCTGGAAGGTCTGGGTCGGGTCGAGGCAGGTGGCCTTCACATCGTAGACGTAGCAGAAGCTCGAGTCGCAAACGTCGCCCTTGCCGTCGTGGTCCGAGTCCTTCTGGTCCGGGTTCGCGGTCAGGGCGCAGTTGTCGAGCGCGTTCGGGATGCCGTCGCCGTCGGAGTCGGCGTCGCACGCGTCACCGAGGCCGTTGGCGTTGACGTCGCCCTGGTCGGGGTTGTAGTGCCCGGGGCAGTTGTCGATGGCATCCGGCACGCCGTCGCCGTCCTCGTCGCTCTGGCCGGCGCCGGGGGCGTTCGGGTCACAGGCCGCCACATTCTGGCTGGGGTTGGGGACCTTCGGGCAGGTGTCGAGCTCGTTCGCCACACCGTCGCCGTCCGGGTCGGCGTCGCACGCATCGCCGATGCCGTCGCCGTCCAGGTCGCCCTGGTCGGCGTTGGAGACGTTCGGGCAGTTGTCGCACGCATTGCCGATGCCGTCACCGTCCGAGTCTGCCTGGTCGGTGTTGGCCACCCAGGGGCAGTTGTCGAAGTCGTCCTCCAGCCCGTCGTTGTCGTAGTCGTCGGAGGTGGAGTAGGTCTCGCCCATGTCGGTGTTGTTGATGAGGATGGAGCCGCCGCCGCAGCCGCAGCCGCCACCACCCACGTCACGAGGGGTACCGCAGAAACCGGACGAGCACTCACCGGCGGCCTGAGCATAGGCCGTGTTGGCGGTCGCGAAGCAGAGCGTCGCAACCACTACCGCGAAGACAACCAGAATGCGCTTCATTTTTCTCCTCCTTGCGTGGCCGTTGGGTTCCGGTTGGACGCCTATGCGACTGGCGTGCCAGCCTCGGTATCAGGCAAGTCGAACGATCTCCAGGAGTTGTCTCGAGGAGGCAGAAACCGGATCGGGGAATGGACTCCACACTCCGTCGGAGCCGCCGGCGACCGCCAGAAAATCATTGTTAGTTACAACATCTTGTGTATGTGGAACGCATTCCACACTGGCCCGTGGCCTCGAGAGGCGAGCCACGACGATCGCTCAACGGCGCGTGATCACGAGGGCCCGTGGGCGGGCTGGCACGAGCCGGGGCGAGCCGCCCGCGACACCGCCGGGCCGATCGTGGAGCGCGTGCCACGGCTCCCTGACCGGCAGTGTGGGTTCACAGAGCACTGCTCCCTGCACGCTGCCTCATCGACATCCACCGGGCCGGTGCACGGCAGGGAGCGGTGACGAGGGGCTCCGCGCGGTGCTCCACGCCGCGCGGCGCCGCCGGGCTCAAGCCCGAAGGCATCGCGTTGGTCGAACTGCAGGGGAGAGTGCACACGTCGAAGGCGGAGGATCGCGCCCTGGCGAGCGCACGCCCCCGGAGCCACGCGAAACTCGTGAACGGGCCGCCGGCCGTGCTAAGGTGTACCACTGCTTTCGCGCTCTGATATCATCCGCCCGATGCAACCTGCGCCAGCGATCTTCGGCCGCTACGAGCTCCTCGACAAGCTCGGGGAAGGCGGGATGGCCGAGGTGTTCAAGGCGCGGCTCAGGGGCGGCGCCGGGATCGACAAGCTCCTGGTCATCAAGCGCATCCTGCCGCAGGTCTCGTCGGATCCGGAGTTCATCCGGCTGTTCGTCAACGAGGCGAAGATCGCGCTCCCCCTCACCCACGGCAACATCACCTCGACCTTCGAGTTCGGCGACGTCGAGGGCCAGTTCTTCCTGGCGATGGAATACATCCACGGCCAGGACCTCGCCACGGTCATGCACCGCTGCGGCGAGGCGCGCGTGCGCATGCCGGTCGAGGCGGCGCTCTACGTCGCGTCCGAGGTCGCCAAGGGGCTCAACTACGCCCATAGCTACATCTCGCCGACGGGGGGACGGATCCAGGTCGTCCACCTCGACGTGAGCCCGCAGAACGTCCTCATCTCGTACGACGGCGCCGTCAAGCTCACCGACTTCGGCATCGCCAGCCTGCTCCGGCGCCCCGACGCCGACGGCAAGATCCGCGGCAAGGCCTGCTACCTCGCGCCGGAGCAGGCGATGGGGAAGGACGTCGACGGGCGCACCGACATCTTCGCCCTGGGCACGGTCCTGTACGAGGCGCTCACGGGCGTGCGCCCCTTCGACGCCCCCGAGGACCTCGCCGCCGTTGCCAAGGTCGTCAAGGCCGAGGCGCCGCCGCCGTCGCAGTACCGCCCCGGCATGCCGGTGACCGTCGAGGAAGTGATCATGAAGGCGCTCCACCGGGAGCCGCACTTCCGCTACGAGCGCGCCGCCGACTTCCAGGTGGCGCTGTCGCAGCTCATGTTCCAGATCGCGCCGAGCTACACCGCGCAGGACCTCGCCGAGTGGATGCGCGAGATGTTCGCGTGGGAGATCGTGGAGCAGCTCCCGGAGGCGCAGCGCGCGGGCATGCGCGACCGGCTGCTCTTCCAGTTCGCGCAGGCGCGCGTCGAGGTCGACGCGGAGTCGCAGACGTACGAGGACCTGCTCAAGATGGGCACGGTGTCGATCCCGGCCGCCGGGGCCGGGATGATGGCCGCGCCCGACGGGTCGCAGGCGTACGCGCTGCGGCACGGCGGCTCGGGCGGTCCGGTGGTGGCGCCGTCGTCGGGCGTCCTCGCCCGGCTCAGCCCGCTCAAGCGCGTGCTGCTGGGGGGCGCGGCCGTCACGCTGCTCGTGGCCGCGTTCGCCGCCGTCCCGATCATCAAGGGGGGCGGGAGCACCCCGCCGGTGACGACCGGCGCGGCCGCGTCGCAGCCGGTCGAGCCCGATGAGTTCATCGACGACGACGAGCCGCTGAACGGCACCGGCCCGGCGGCCACCGGCCCGACCGGCGCCACCGGCGCGAACAAGCGGGCGACGCCCACGCCGGCGCCGGCACCCGTCAAGCGCCGGGCCGGCTATCTGTCGTGCAACTCGTGGCCGTGGTCGGTCGTCTACCTCGACAAGCGGCGCCTCCCGGGCAACACGCCCCTGTCGCGCGTGCGCGTCCCCGAGGGCAACCATCGACTGCGCTTCGTGAACCCCGAGCTGGGGCTCGCCAAGGAGGTTCCGGTCACCATCGTCGCCGGGGCCGAGAAGACGGTCGCCGTGAAGCTGGATCGTTGAAAGTCGAACGTTGAACGGTTCAACCGTTCAACGCTTCACCCTCCGACCTTCGACTGCTTCTTCCTCAGCCCCACACCGCGCCCGTGGTAGAAGCAATCGCGGTGACCGACGAACGCCCACCCGACTCCCTTGCGATTCCCGCCGTGCTGCGGGTCGCTCAAGAAGCCCTCGAGGGTCAGCGTCAGCAGCAGGCTGAACACGTGGGCTCCCGGGACCCCGCGGGGCCCCTGCTGGAAGGCGCGCAGCAGGTCGTCCTGCTCGGCGGCGCTCACCTCGGCGAATCCCCGCCCATGTCGCTTCTGCGCCATGCCGTCGAGGTGATCGAGCCCGCGGTCTACCTGGCTCCGGAGGGCCTCGAAGTGCGGGAGCCCCAGCTGCCGGTCGATGAACTCGGCGCAACCGGCCTCGGTGGCGCCCGGCTCGGCGTCGGTGGGAAGGATGCGGGCGCAGACCGAGTCGAGCACCGTGCGACGGCGCCCGGGGAAGGTGGGCGTGCGCGGAGCCACGACCGGGGTCCGGTTGCAGCCGGCCCCGGCGCCCGCGGCGAGGGAAGCCGAGAGGAGCGCGAGCTGGCGCAGGAACTCGCGACGGTCATGGGTCTGGGAACCCTCACAGGGTTCCCAGACCCTCCCGCGATGGGCCCCGCCGGGCAAAGCCCGTCGGGTCCGCACGCGACTAGCCATTGGGGACCTCGTGGCAGGCGCCGCAGATGAAGCGGTGCTTGAGGACGTACGGGCACTCGCGGCTCGAGCGCGGCGCCGCCGCGCCGTGACACCGGGTGCACTTGAGCTCCACCTGCCGCTCGCGGATGAAGACGCAGCGGTGGGGCGAGCCCTGCGGCGCGCCGCCACCGTGGCAGGTGGCACAAGGTAGCGCGGCCTGGGCATCACGCGCCGGGCGACGTCGCGGCTCGCGGCGCAACGTGAGCAGGTAGGTGAGGAGGGCGTCCTCGCGGCCCCGGTCGGCGAGCACCGGCGTGAAGTCGGGCATCTTCGTGCCCGGGAAGAGCTTGCTCGGCTCCCTGGTCACCCGCCGGAGGTAGGCGCTGCCGCGGAGGCCGATGGCGGAGAGGTCGGGGCCGAACTCCGAGGTCGCGTCGACGCGGCCCGCGCGGTGGCACGCGATGCAGCCGAGGTCGACGAAGGCGAAGATGCCGTCGACGACGAGGCGGTCGCCCGCCACCGAGCCCGGCGCGTGGCAGCGCGGGCAGCCGGCCGCGAGCAGCGGGCCGCGGCGCAGCTCGTCCGGTCCGTCCGCCGGGTGTGCGGCGCGGCGGTCGAGCGGCCGCCCGGCGCCGCCGTGGCACGCGACGCACCCGTCGCGCTCGACCGG
>JACRCY010000316.1 GCA_016218785.1 Deltaproteobacteria bacterium | reverse complement strand
CCCGACAGCCTCATCACCGTTCGCCTCTCCATCGCTCGCGCCGTCTCTCGCTGGCTCCCTCGCTGCCCTTCGTGCCACGCCCCACACCTTCAGCTGAAACGCGAGCCTCCGCGGCGCTCACGCCCACGGCAGGTGTGACGCGGTAGTGTTACTTCCTGCTTGTTGCAGTCTTGGGCGACCTCAACGTGCTTGATAATCGGCTCCAGGCCCTTCTGCTGCCGCCAGTCCATTCCGGTCGCGCAGGCTTCCACGGTCGTTGCGCCCTCGACGCGGCCCCACCAACCGTAGTTGTAGTTCTTGCCCTTCATTTCGCCGATGGTCCCCCGCCCTTCGCCTTTGACGCCTCCTCGCCGCGAATCTCAGCCGCCACCGACCTTGCGGCTGTGTCGGTGGATGCACGCAAAGTCACGGACGGTCAGTACGGCGGCAGCGGCAGCAAGGAAGAAAGCAGCAACGAGCGCGGGGCCCAAGGTGACTGCGGCAGCGTTAATCCACACAACTACTACTCCCGCATGCGCGTGGAAGCTGTCTAGCGCATCCCCCGCATTTGCTCCCATCGAGAGAACTGTGCAGGCGCCCGCGGTATTGAGGAGCGCCCGACGGAAGTAGGGGACCGCGCGACGGCGCCCGAGAAATGCAGCAAGTCCGAGCATCGTGCCAGGGATACTGACCGCAACCGAGAGCAAAGGCCACTTCCAGAGCATGTCACGCACGAGTGCCGTCACTTGTCACCGCCAGCCGCGCTGCTCGACTTCAGTTCCGGCTTCTGACTGGGTTCACCGTGCTGCTTGGCTGGTCCTTTGGCCGAGCGGAACTCGCGGACGCCAATCCAAAACGCCGCAAGCGCAAGGAAAACAAGACCCAAGAAGAGTGGCCCCAAAGAGTGAGAGAGCGCGTTCAGCCACACCCCCGCGCCCTCGGACAAGTCAGTCGCCAACTCTACTCCAAACGCAAGTGACAGTATCGTTGTCGCGGTTGTTGCGGCCAGGACGAGCCGCTTCGCGGCGCGGGCAGAACTCTGGAATTCGAGAATCGCACACGCAAGAAGCACGATGCCGCACAGAACGACGGTGAGCATCAGCACCGGCTGGCCAGAGAAGTAGAAGTAGAACACGCGCGCAAGCTCCGATTGTGGCCCGTCGTCGCCCCAGAAACTCATTGATCCGCAGGTCCGGGTATTGGCTTGGGCGGTGTCTTTCGCTTCCTCTTTGCCTGCTTGTCCTTGTAGTCGCGGATGATCGCAATGGGGCAGTCCCCTTTGGCCACCTCTTGATGGTCCTCAGGTTCGAGGCCCTTCTCCTCCCTCCACCCCATGCCGTTGCCGCACGCCTCGACGTCTGTGTGGTTGACCGTGCTCCACCACCACCCCCTCCCGAAAGAGCTGCCCTTGGTCCTTCGGATGATCCCAATGGCATGCCCTAACTCATGGGCAACTAATTCCTCAACCTCGTGCGGGTGAGCAGGGTCGTATGGGTCAAACTTGAACTTGCCCGCCTTGAAGTCGGCGACCTGTGCCGTGTCGATGGTAATGATTATCTTTGTTGGCATTGCATGCTTGTCGTCTGGTACTGTATGGCCGAAGTCTGGGCGCCCGGCAGGGCGACCATGTGTGCCTTCGGTGATGAGGACATCGAAAGGCGCGAGCGATACCTCGGCGCTGCTCAGCCGACCAAACTCGGTACCCAGGTACGAGGTGACCGCACTGACGAAGCTGGCGGAGCCCCTGGGCTTAATGGCACCGAGTCCCGTGACGTCAAAGAAGGCGAGCGGACTGGCGGAAGCGTAGGTGTAGGTTGGCGCCACGGTTCCTGCGAGCGCCGCTCCCTTGAAGAAGGCGGTGGCATGCACCAACGGCTCCGGCGAGGTGTACGCGCCGCGGGAGGGGTCGTAGAAGCGGTTCCAGTTCTCGAAGAAGTCGGTCTCCTCGTCGTGGTACTGCCCGGGAAGGCGCAGGGGGACGAAGTAGGGCGAGGCGCCGGCCTCGTACTTCTTGTACTGCCAGGCGTCGATGGTGACGCCGGTGTAGCTGCAGTTGGGGGCGCAGGTGCAGGTGGAGGGGTTGCAGTCCCGGTCGCCCCAGGTGCCGTGCGGCGCCGCCGTCAGACAGCAATTCTGGTTGTCGGACTCGAAGCGCACGGACAGGGTGCCGTAGGTGGAGGCCGGCAGCCAGTACGTCCAGCGCGGGGGCTGGTTGGGGAAGAGCCAGAACTCCCCCGCGTACCCGGGCCCGGAGGGAATCTGCCCGCCGTCCCCGTCCAGGAAGCGCAGCTTGTCGTGGGGGGTGACGTTCCAGTTGGAGTCCACGCTGGTTTCGCCGTCGCTCCAGAAGAGGTGGGGGTTGGCGCGCACCGTCCAGGCCACGCCGCCGTCGGGCCCCAGGGGGTGGGCGGTGAAGGCGGTGAGGGTGAGGCCGGCGTCGTTGGGGTAGGGGTGCGGCGTCTCGCCGTCCACCAGGCGTCGGTTGACGTGGCCGAAGGCGTCGTACTCTCCGACGCCGGACACGCGCCGGCTGGAGTCCAGCGCCATCACGATGCGGCCGCCCTCGTCGGAGACGAGGAAGTAGAGGCCGCAGTGCGTTTCGGTGTCGTCGTTGCGCCCGCAGCCCTCGGCGTCGTCGTCGCCGTGCACCAGGGCGCCGCTCCAGTCCGCGGACAGAAGGCCGCGCACGGATGCAACCGGCCGCCCGCCCAGCCACACGTACTCGTCGAGGACGCGGGTGCCGCCGCCGCCCAGGCTGAGGTTGCCCACGTCGGCCAGCAACTGCGCCGAGTCCGTCGAGTGGAAGTACTCGTCCGCCACGCCCGAAGGGTACACCTTCAGGCGGCGCCGGTTGTGGGCGTCGTAGAAGTAGGAGTAGGTGGCCCCGCCCACCGACACCGTCTGGTAGACGGACTCCAGGGCGCTGGACTCGCCGCCACCGGAGATGCCGGGCTTCAGCAGGTACCGGAAGGGAGTCGCCGCAGGCGACGCGCTGCAGGGCCCGTAGCCGGTGCAGTAGGGCCACCACTTCGAGGTGGCGCGGCCGTCGGCGTCGGAGTCCCAGGTGTTGACGAGGTTGGTGCCCGACTGCGTCGAGTACCTCGAGGCCAGCCTGTCCGCCACGCCGGCGTCGTAGGCCAGCGTGTAGGTGACGCCGTCGGCCGCCTCGCTGACGCGGTTGTGGCGCGTGTCATAGCTCCACGTGCGCGAGTCGTAGGCGCCGCCCGTCGCCGCGAAGTTGCCCGAAGGCCGCGAGGCGGACGTCAGCCGCAGGGCCGAGTCGTGGGCGTACTCCTCGCGCTGCGCAGTGGTGGCGCCCAACTGGCAGGTGTCCACCCGCTTCGGCATGTCGGCGTTCCACGTCACCAGGCGCCGGAGGATGTCGCCGCTGCCGGAGCCCGGGGCCCACGTCTCGCTGGCGCCGAGGCGGGAGACGTACAGCGCGCGCACGTTGCCGGTGCCGTCGTTGGTGGAGGGCGCCGGGCAGTTGCTGCTGCCGGGCGTCGCCTGCGAGTCGCCGAGGTAGTACTCCACGGCGGACTTGTCGCTCGTCGTCGCGTGCGCCAGTTGGTAGCCGCGCAGGCCGCCGTACGGCTCCCACTCCACCTGCGAGATGGCGTCCGTCCACGTGCCGTACGGGTAGCGCGACACCGACACGCTTCGCACCCGGCCCGTCGTCACCGAGGAGTAGCTGCCCGAGTAGGTGCCCATCGTGTACGTCACCACACGGCCGTAGGGGTGCGTCACCGAGAGGAGGTTGCCGTTCGCCGAGTAGGATTAGAGGGTGTCCAGCGCGTCGCCGCTGCAATTGCCCACCGACGCCCGCACGCGCACCTCGCGCGTCACCCGCCCCCACTCGTCATACCGGTACCAGGTGTCGCCGAAGGAGTCCGTCTTCCGCCGCAGCCGGCCCATGGTGTTGGCCGGCGCGGTGCAACCGCTGGGCGGCGTGCCCGTCGCGTCGTAGGCCATCGCCCACAGCGCCTCGACGTCCCCGGCGCCGCTGCCGTACCGGTGCACCAGCGACAGCGGGCGGCCGACGCCGTCCCACGCCGACTCCAGCACGTCGTAGGTGGCCGACGCCGCGCGCATGGAGGGCGTCTGCTTCTTCACCACCAGCCCGCGGGCGTCGAATTCGTAGCGGGTGACGCCGCTGCCGCCGGACTCCAGCGTCCACGGCAGCGTCGCCGCCACCATGTTGCCGAAGTCGTCGAAGGTGTAGGTGGCCGCCGGCTGGCTGCACGACGAGTAGGTGTCGCTCGTGCCGCAGCCCGTCTTCACCCCCGTGGTGTTGCCGTGCACGTCGTGCTGGAAGACGGTGGCCTGCGAGGTGCCGGTGTCGCTGGCGCTCTCCAGCCTGTCCGCCCTGTCGTAGCCCAGCTTCTGGCACAGCGAGGACACCGGCGCGCCGGACGAAACGCCGCCGCACCACGCGGGCGGCGCATTCGACGCGTGGCCCACGCCGACGAGGTTGTCGGCGCCGTCGTAGGCCCGCTTGGCCGAGAAGACGGCCGCGCCGCTGGTGTCGCCCCAGCCCTGCCACGTCGGCCGGCGGTGCACGTCGACGGCGTACCTCTCCACGCGCAGCACCCCGCCGTCCGCGGCGAGGTAGCTGGCCGAGGCCACGGTGCCGTTGGTCCAGTAAACGTAGGCCACCTTCTCCGAGAAGGAGTCGCCGGTGGCCGTCGGCGCCTTCGCCTGCCACTGCAGCTTGTCGGTGAGGGTGCCGCCGGTGCAGGCGCTGCCGCTGGTGCCCGCCCGCCAGCAGAAGACGTCGTAGTTGCCCTCCGGGTTGCGCACCGAGGTGACGCTCTCTCCATCGTAGGTGAAGGTGAAGCCGGCGTCGGCTTTGGCCAGCGTCCGAAGGCGGCCATCCTGGAAGGTCATCGTCGTCAAGTGACCGTTCTGGTCGCGCACGCTCGTCGTATTGCCAATCGCGTCGTAGTCCTCATAGTCCATGTCCATGTACGACGCCGAACCGCATCCCGACATCGTTGCGTCGGTGAAGCTGCGCAACTTGGAGAGGCGCCCCGCCTTGTTCCCGTAGCTCCCCCCGTCGGGCATCGTGGTGGGATAGTAGAACAACTGGGCAACCTGCACCGTGGAGTTCAGCGTGGAGGAGCAATCGGTGGCCGCAAAGCCCTGCGCTGCGTCGACCCAGCAAGGTCCGTGGACTTCGAGAGTGCGCGAGAGCGAGTCGTTGCTGCCCCCCAGGCAGGCGTGCCGCTTGAAGTAGAACACGCCTCGGTACCGGAGCTCGGTTGAGCCGCCCACGGTCTTCGTCCAGCCCTTCTCGAGCCTCGCGGCAATGCGATCTCCATCGTAGACGACCCGTGTTTCAGTGATAGCCGACGACCCGCCCAAGAGGGACGGTTGTTCCGTGGACGCGTGCCGCTGGTGGGCCGCCGTGCCGTACGAGTACGTGAACCGCTTCGCTTCCAGGCCGCCGTCACCCCACGTGTCCTGCGCTCCGTAGGTCACGCTAGTCAACTCGAGCTGCGCGGGCGTGCCCGCATCGTCGGGCCCGAGGGCGTAGGAGTAGGCCGTCCAGTTGCCGCGCTTGTCCTTCGTGCCCAACAGGCGCGGCGGCACCGTGTCCTCGGAGGGATACAAGCAGGAGAAGCGGCTCTCCCCGGTGCCCGGCGAACAGGCAGGTGTGCTGCACGTGTCCTCGTAGCCGACGAGGCGGGGGTCCCCGTTGCCGGTGAACTGAATCTCGACGTCGCTGTTCCGCGTCCAGCCGGCGGTGCCGGCGTCGCCGTCGCCGCGCTGCGCGAACGAGTCCGTCAGCGTGCGCGTCGAGACGATGGCGTCCGCAATGCAGCCCACGTCTCTCCCGTGCAGGCTGCCCTCGTAGAGGATGGAGACGTTCTCCGTCGGCGTCGTCGCCGCCGAGACGACGACTTTGCTGCCCGCGTCTGTGCTGCCCGCGTCCGTGTAGGTGTGCGTCACCGTCGACTGCCCGGTGATGACGAAGCCCGTCGGCGAGTAGGCGTAGGTGAGCTGCCGTCCGCCGGAGCTGAAGGTGGCGGAGGCCACCAGGCCCGCTGTCTCCGTCCCGCCGTCGGCGGCGTACGCATAGGTGACGGCCGTCTGGCTGCTGGAGGTGGCCCTGTCGAGGACGCCGACGCTGCCGACGACGCACAAGTCGGCGCCGCCGTTGGGTGAAGGCAGCCGCCGGTAGGCGAATTGCAGCGCGCTTCCCTCGGCGGTGACGACGCGGCTGACGTAGGGCACGCCGCTGGTGGTGACGCCCGACTGGCCCTCGCGGCAGGTGACGCCCAGCCCGGTGGGCGTCGAGTACTCCACGGTGGCGGCCGGCACACCGTTCCTGTCGAGGACGCGGGAGAGGAAGTAGTGGGTGACGCCCCCGTCCTCGCCCCAGGTGGAGTCGAAGACGAAGCGCCGCCCGTCCTTCTGGTGGTGCACAAAGCCGGCGTCGGTGCGCTCGAGCCGGTCCTTGCGCTCCTTCTCGGACCAGAAGGTGTCGTTCGTCCCGAAGCACGGTGTCGGGGCGCAGCGGCCGAACTCCGAGAAGCGGCCGTCCACTGTGCGGACGTAGTACGATGGCGTGGGCGGCTCGTCGTAGTCTTGGGCCTCGCGCGCGAAGGCGAAGTAGCTGTGCCACCAGCGCAGCGTCTCGCCGCCGTCCGGCATCAACCCCGGCGCCGGGCCAAACGGCATGGGCGGCCCGGCCACCGGGAAGAAGGTCCACGTCTCGTCCGCGGAGGTGTAGCTGCGGCGGTAGGACAGCTCCTCCAGCACGGCTGGCAACCGCACGTCCTCGTGCCGGTACACGCTGATGCCCGCGCCCAACTCCACCGGGTCCGTCACCATCGTCCCCGAGCCGGCGCACTTGCACTCCGCGTCCTCGCAGTCCGGGACGGCCTCGGTGCAGAAGCCGTCCTGCGCAAGGGCCTGCGCCGCCAGGAGCAGCGCCACCGCGACGACGCTTCGAAGTCCGGCGCTCACGGCTGGCCTCCCTTCGCGGCGGCCGTGGAGGTGGCCAGGCACCACATTCCCCTGGGCGACGGGTGGCCCTGCATGCACGCGAAGCCGCCGGGACATGGCCTCTGCCCCTGGCCACACAACCGGCTGCACACGAAGCCGGAAGACAGGTGGTTGGAGGTATGGAGGCACAGCCCGCTGAGGCACTCGCTGGCGCCCCCGGCGCTGCAGTCGGCGCCGAGGTCCTTCGTCGCCTTCGCCACCGCCAGCGGCCGGTGCTCGCTCACCACCGGAGGCCGCGGCGCTGACGGCCCCGCCCTCTGCGCGTCCTTCGAGTCGCACGCCAGCCCGCCAGACAGCGCCAGCGCGGCGAGCCCCAGCAAGAATGGAGCGTCACGGCGGCAGCCCAGTCTGCCCACGGCGTCAGCGGTGTTCGGCATGTGCCCTCCCCCGGTTTCGGCCGTTCGGCCACAAGACGTTTGGAACGTTGTGACGCTTGGTACACCCCCAGGGGGGGGGGGGCGTCAAGGGCCGTCGCGCTGTTTCGCGGGTGCCGGAAGATTCCAGCGCCTGCCGCGGGCGCGGCTACTCTTCGGTGGCGAGCATCGGCAGCACACCCACCGCTTCGAGCGCGCTCAGCACGTCGCGCGCGGAGATGGGCTTGGGCAGAAACACCGCGGCGCCCGCGGCCCGCATGCGGTCGCCGAAGTCGCCGCCCCGGCCGGACATGCCGATGACCGGGATGTCAGCCGTCGCCGCGTTGTCCTTCAGCAACTGGCACGTCTCGATGCCGTCGAGGCGCGGCATGTGGGCGTCCAACAGCACTACCCGCGGCCGGTCCGTGCCAATCCGCAACAGTCCCTCGTGGCCGGAAGACGCCAACTCGACGTCGAGCCGCGCGTCCTGCTGCTGCAGCAACTGCTTCAGCGCGCGCAGGTAGTGAGGCTCGTCGTCGATGACGAGCAACTTCACCCGCTCCACTAACTCCTTCGGCACCGGCATCTGCTGCTTTCGCAGGAAGCCCACCAAGGCCGTCTTGCGAATGCGAACGTGGCCGCCGGGCGTGCGGTAGCCCTCGATGAGCCCGCTCTCCACCCACCGCAGCACCGAGACGTGGCCGGTCCGAATCAGGCGGGCCGCCTCGCGTGCCGTCACCAACTCCCGCTCCTGAAGAGACCGCATCGGCGCCGAGCGTAATGGGCCGCTTGCCTGACCGCCACGTTGCTCCGACAGGTCTGGCCAGTGGCAACCCATGTGGCTCCCGAATTCCGCCACGAGGACATCAGCCTGCGCGCCAAGCCAACGGGATCGAACCGTGCGGCCGGCTCTTCCATGGAGACGTTCGGCCCGAAGGGCGGATGCGTCTGAGAACCCGGCGGCGTCCCCGCAGGCAGCCAGTGCCGGGCAGCGTCAGCATCAGCACAGCCACCGCGCTGCGAAGAAAGGTCTCCATGGGGTGACCCTATCGCGCGACCCGGGTCGGCACAGCCAACGAGTCCGCGCGCGCGGCGCCAGAGTCCAAGCGCCAGGACGAACCGTCAAAGTCAGTCGTCTTCCGGGTCTGCCCCGAACAGCTCATCGACGCGGAGCTCGACCGCGTCGAACGGCTCGGCGCGCACCGTCTGACCGCTCTTCGCGGTGAGGACCAGAGCGTACGCCACGTCGGTGCGCCGGTAGACCTCAAGCACCTTCTCGATCGGATTCGCGAGCCAGTAGTGCGGGACGCCCGCCTGGAAATACGACTGCAACTTGTCGACCCGATCCGTGTCCTCGTTCGACGGCGAGAGGATCTCGCAGATCCAGTCCGGCCGCACGGTGATGGGCCGGCCCCGGGGCCGCTCAGGGAGATTCTCGCGACGCCAGCCCGCGAGGTCCGGGCGAAAGAGCTCGTCCCCGAGCTGGATGTCGATCTCCGTGCGAATCCACCACCCCCCGGGCCACCGCCCACCCGGGCGGCGATCGAAGCGAGTCACGAGCCCCGCAACCGTGTGCGCCTGGGCTTCGCTGTGCTCTCCGCTCACGGCCGCTTTCGGCACGAGCGTGCCGCGAATCAGTTCGATCCGCTCCGACTCTGGGCGAGCGAGCGCCTCTTCGAGAGTCGCGACGGGTCGCTTCGGGGCAGTGGGCACGCGCCCGACTATACCTGAGCCCGTGCTGCGCCGCGGCCAGCCTCTCCCGCCGAAGAGCCGCGCCTCTCCTCCGACTGCGCCGGCTCCCCTGCGTCAGCCCTTCAGCGCCTTCTCGATGCGGTCGAACGACCAGCTGTCGGGCCCGTAGCGGCCGAGGATCGTCTTCGACGAGTCGATCAGGAACGGCCCGTGGTTGCCCGCCCTGAGCGAGTAGCCGGCCTCGGGCTTCTCCACCACCAGCTCCGTCACCTTGTCGCCCTTGATGACCCGCTTCACCTTCAGCTTCACCGTCTGCGAGGCCACCTTTCGCCCCACGCTGGTGGCGTGCGGCGGGGCCTCCTTCTTCGGCGGCTGCGGCCCCGTCTTGAGGACCTCGGCCACCTCGGCGTCGACGATCATCACCGCCTGGGGCAGGACTTCTTCGATCGGCTCGGGAGGCTTCGCCATGACGTCTTCCTTTGCGCGCGCGGCGCGTCAGTTCACGTACATCAGGTTCTGGTAGAGCTTGGTGAAGTCCTCGAGCTTGAGCTTGAAGACGCCGTCGTTCGGCCCGTTGCCCGCAGGCTCCGACTCGCCCCACGGGTTGCGGATCACCACGTAGCGCTCGGTGCCCGACTTCTCGTACCCGAGGATCGAGTACGCGTGGTCGGCGTAGACGCCGGTGTTGGTGTACAGCGCCTCGCGGTCGTCACCGTAGGTGCCCGCGGCCACCGGCAGCTTGTTGTCGACGGACCTGGTGATCTGGTTCCAGAGCGCCTCCTTGTTGCCCGACGAGACGTACATGTCGTCGCCGGAGCGCCCGGTCACAGCCTCCATCACGTCGCTGGCCATGCCGCCGTTGCCGATGGCGTCGTAGCTGCCCTTCCACTGGGCGTAGGCCTTCTCCACCAGGGGGAACCACAGCTCCATCTTCTTGGGGTCCGTGCTGTTGGCGCTGCTGCCGTACAAGGGGCCCCCGTAGCTGCGCACCCACAGGTCGCCGTCGACCTTCACCGGCACGTCGCGCATGCGCCCCGTCGCCCAGTCCTTCTGCTTGAAGTTGACGGTGTAGGTGCCGTCGCCGTTGTCCTTGATGAGCTTGGTGATGAAGTCGGGGTTGGCCTTGGCCACCGCGGCCAGCGCCGCCGGGAAGTAGCAGTCGCCGATCTGCCCCTGCTTCACGTCCCCGGCGGCCGGGGCGTCGACGAAGAGCGGGCCGGTGAAGTTCTTCTTGCCGAAGCGCGGCGTGCCGTCGGCGTTGAGCTCGTCCTTGTGCAGCGCCGGGTCGGGGACCAGGTCCGAGCCGCCGGTGCCGCCGGGCACGGTGATGTTCCCGACCGCGGTGGCGAAGGTGGCGTTGTTCTTCCCGTCCGAGGCGGCCACCGAGAAGCTGTCGCCGGCCTTGCCGTTGAGCTGGAAGCCCGCCGGGAAGCCGCCGGTGTCGGTGACGGTCACCTTCGTCTTCTCGCCGGTGCGGGCGTTGGTGAACTGCAGCGTGGCGCCGGGCTCGGACACCTGCCGGCTGGCGTTGATGTTCTCCACCGCCACCTTGCCGTTGGGGGCGGCGGTCATGCCGATGCGGAACAGCGCCACCACCGCGTTGCGCGAGTCGGTGGCCTCGATGCCCTTCGCCTTCACCGTCACCCAGTCCGAGGTGCTGCCGTCGGCGTAGCGGGCGCGCATGCGGACCAGGTCGCCCTCCTTCATCGCCTGGTCGCCGGTCAGCTTCGCCATGTTGAACTTGCCGCTGGCGTCGGCCTTGCCGATCACCATCGTGTCGTCCATGTGCAGGCGGCCGCCGGGCGCGGTGGTGATGTTGATCGCCTCGATGGTGGCGCCGGCCTTCGTCACGCCCGACAGGCCGTTCTTCTGGTCCCCGGTGACGGTGATGCCGTTGCCCGGCGGGGGCGGGGGCGGCGGCTGCGGGCCGGTGCGGCCTACCACCGCCTCCAGGAACGCCTTCGCCGACGCCTCGAGCGGCACCGTGCCCGAGTCGAGGATCTTCTCGAGGTCCTTCTTCTCCGACGCCGACAGGCCCTTCGTCGCCAGCGCGAGCTGCTGGTCGCGCGTCATGCCCGGCTTTTTGAGCTGCTCGTGCACCTTCGCCGCGCTCCAACCCGCGCGATCGCCGACCTGCGCGAGGATCTCCAGCGCCTGCTCCTGCCCCAGCTTCAGGCTCGGGTTCGTCCGCTTCTGGGCCTCGAAGTTCGCGTACAGCGTGGCCAGCTTGCGGTCCGAGATGTTGATGGGCATGGGCGTTTCCCCTCGTTGGGTTGCAGGCGACGGAGTCTAAGGCGTTTTCTTGAGCACCTTCAATTGCCTACATTGTCGGACAGAGGCCGACAGAGTTGCTGTGCTGGGCAAGCACTTGAAACGACCGAAGAATCAGCGGCCAAAGAGGCGCCTGAGGCCGGTCAACAGGCCCTTCTGCTGCGGGTCCGCCTCGCCGGGCAGCGGGGCCTCGGCGAGGAGCTGCGCGTGCACCTCGTCGCTGGCGTCGGCGGTGGTGAACGTCATCTCCGCGCTCTTGCCGGTGGGCGAGGTGGCGGAGAGGACGAGGCGCCCGTCGGCGCTGACGGCGAAGCGCAGGCCGAGCTCGCCGGAGCGGTCGCACGTCGCGTGCAGCGCGCCGAGGTACTCGTTGTCTTCGGCGCGCGCGGCGGCGCCCTGGAAGACGGCCACCTTCACCACCTTGCCGGCCTCGACGGGGACGGCGAGCGTCTTCTCTGCGGGCAGGCGGGTGTTGCGCTCCAGGATGCGCCTGACGCCGCCGCCCTTCACCGCCACGCCGATGGGCGCGGACAGCACCTCGGACAGCGTGAGGCCCCGCTTGCCGCGCTCGCGCATCACCAGCGACTGGCCGAGCAGGGCGGCCCCCAGCGCCACCGCGCCCTGCGGGTCGACGTCGGAGCGCGCGGCGCGGCCCAACAGCGCCTCCATGCGGCGGCGCACCGCCGGCGCGCGGCTCTGCCCGCCCACCAGCAGCACCTCGTCGAGGCTTTGCGGCGTCAGCTTCGCCGCGTCCAGCACCACCTGCGTCACCTGCGCGGTGCGCTCCACCAGGTCGGCGGTGAGCTGCTCGAGGTAGGCGCGCGCGACGTCGCGCTTCAGATCCACCGGCTCGTCAGCCTCGTCGGTGGTGACGAAGGGCACGTGCAGGCCCGCCTTCTCCTTGTCGGAGAGGGCGATCTTGGTCACCTCGGAGGCGTCGCGCACCCGCTCGACGATCATCGCCGAGTCGAAGACGCGCAGGCGGGCCGCCTCGGGCAGGGTGTTGATCAGCGCCTCGGCCAGGCGCTCGTCGAAGTCGACGCCCCCGAGGAAGGCGTCGCCGCCGGTGCTCACCACCTCGAGATCGTCCCCGGTGATCTCCACCACCGAGGCGTCGAAGGTGCCGCCGCCGAGGTCGTAGACCAGCACCCGCTTGCGGGCGAGGCCCCGGCCGTGCCCGAAGGCCAGCGCCACCGCCGAGGGCTCGTTCAGCACGCGCAGCACCTCGAGGCCGGCCAGGCGCCCGGCGTCGAGCAGCGCCGCGCGCTGGTGATCGGAGTACCAGGCGGGCACGCACAGCACCGCGCGGGACAGCTCGCGGCCCAGCATCGACTGCGCCGCGTCCTTGACGACCTTGAGCAGCTCCGCCGCGAGCTCGGGGATCGAGAAGACCCGCCCGCCCAGCTCGATGCCCGCATCGCCCTCCGGGTCCGCCTCCACCTTGAAGGGCAGGCGGCGGGCGATCTCCTTCACCTTGCGCGAGCGCGCGCGGCGGCCGAGCAGCCGCTTGAAGCCCCACAGCGTGCTCTGGGGGTGCTCGACCCGGTGCAGCTTCGCGGCACCGCCCACCAGCAGCTTCCCGCGGCCCTCGTCCCACGCGACGATCGACGGCATCGCCGCGCCCCGCTCCGAGGGAATGGGCACCATGCGCGCCGCGCCGTCGAGGAAGACCGCCGCGCGGGGGGTGGTGGTGCCGAGATCCACGCCCAGCACCACGTCGTCGGCCAGGGCCAGAGGCCCCCGCTTCGGCGCCGGCTGGGGCGGCGGCGTGAAGCTGGTGGTGATGGGCTCCGGCGCCGCGGCCGTGGGCTGGGCGGCCACGGTGTCGGGCGCGGCGACGCCCTCGCGGGCGGCGAGCACCTGGTCGAGCAGCGCGCGGGTGCGGGCGTCGATGCGGGTGAAGCGCACCAGCATGCCGCTGCGGCCCGGCTGCTCGTCCACCGTCACCCGCTGCACCACGCCCTCGCCGCGCATCAGCCGCGAGCCGTCCAGGAGGATGATCTCGAACGAGAGCTGCGTGCCCTCGGGCTTGGTGGCCCTGGTGGCGATGAAGATGCCGCCCCGCGCGACGTGGCCTCCGTACTTCTCCATGAACTCCGCCTCGGTGG
>JACRCY010000323.1 GCA_016218785.1 Deltaproteobacteria bacterium | reverse complement strand
TTGCGGTCCGCGACCTGGTGGAGGGTGTCGACCAGCTCCTCCCACGCGCCGCTGCCGGCGAAGAGGGCCTCGAGCTCCTCGAACTGGCCCGCCTGGGCGTAGAGCTCGCGGAGCACCCGCAGGGCCTTCGGGTGGTTGGGCTGCAGCCGGATGACGTCGCGCCACACCTCGGCCGCGCGCCCGGCCGCGTCGAGCTTCTCCGCGAGGATGGTGCCGAGCCGCTCGGTCAGGACCAGCTGCGCGTGGGTGTCCTCGGTGCCCTGGCGCTGCCGCTCCAGGATCTCGCACAGCGCCGGGAAGCGCTTCTCGCGCTCGTAGAGGACGGCGAGCGCGCCGAGCGCCTCCGCGTCGCTCGGGTTGCCCTCGAGGATCTGGTTCCAGGCGGCGATGGCCTCGCGCGCGTCGCCGAGACGCTCGGCCGCGAGCCGGGCCATCTCGACGAGACGGTCGCGTCGGTCGGCCTCGGGGACGAGCTTGATCTCCTTGCGCAGCAGGTCGAGGAGCGCGCGCCACTGACGGCGCTTGGTGTAGATGTCCTTCAGCCGGTCGATGGCCTCCTTGTCGGACGGATCGACGGCCAGGATCTGCTCCAGCGGCGCGACGGCCTGCGAGGCGTTGGCGAAGCGGTCGAGCCACAGCCCGGCGACGCGGCGGTAGAGGGCGACCTTCTCCTTCGGGTCCTGGCTCGCGTCGGCCTTGCGGCCGAGGACGATGATGAGGTCGTTCCAGCGCCCCATGGCCTCGTACTTCGTGGCCAGCGCGTCGAGCGCCCCCTCGTGGTTGGGCTTGAGCTGGAGGATGTTGTTGTAGGTGTTGATCACCATCACGTCGAGGTTCAGGTGATCGCGGTAGATGGCCACGATGTCGAGGTAGCGCTCGACCTTCGCGTCGATGGCGCCCTGGCCGAGGTGCTCGATCTCGTCCTTGAGCAGCTCGAGCAGCGCGTTCCACTTTTCGGTGCGACGGTAGAGCCGCTTCAGGGCCGCGGACGCCTCGCCGAAGGAGGGGTCGGCGCGCAGCACCGACTTCCACACGTCGATGGCCTTCTCGACCGAGCCGCCGGCCTCGGCGACGCGGGCCATCTCGATGCCGATGGCCAGGCGCTTCTCGGCGTTCTCCTCCGCCTTGTGGGCCTGGGCCAGGACCGCCAGCAGCTTCTGCCCCTCGGCGCGCTCGTCGTGGAACGAGCGGTAGAACTCGAGCATGCCGGGGTGCGCCGGATCGACCTTGCGGATGCGCCGGAAGTACTCCTCCGCGGCGTCCATCTTCTTGAGCCGGCGCCAGTAGAGCATGGCGATCTGCACCACCGTGCCCAGCTCCGACTCGCCGCGAGGACGCGCCTTGAGCGCGTTCTCGTAGACGTGGATGAGCGCCTCCCAGTTCTCCTCGCGCTCGTAGGCCTCCACGAGGGCGGCCAGGGCCCGCGGGTTGGCGGGATCGGTGCCCAGGGCCTTCTTGTGGTACTCGGTCGCGACGTCGGGCTCGTCCAGCCGATCGCGGTGGAGGTCGGCGGCAGCCAGGTAGGCCTGGACCCGCTCCTCCTTGTTCGCGGCGGTCTCGATGCGCTGCTCGAACAGCGCCGCCAGCTCCGCCCACCGGCCGGCCTGCTTGAGCAGGCGCTCGAGGTGGAGGGCCGCCTTGCGGTTGCGCGGCTCGACCTCGAGGCTCTTGCGGAGGTAGACCTCCACGTCGGGGGAGCCGGGCTGGTACTTGTAGAGGTTCTCGGCGACCGAGAGGTAGAGGCTGGTGGTGAGCTGCCGATCACTGGAGCCGCGCGCCTCCTCGAGGTACTTCTTGACGATCTTCTCCCAGTTGTCGCGCACCAGGGCGAAGTGAGCCAGCGACTCGCTGGCGCCGGCGTCGTCGGGCCGCAGTCGCAGGACCTCGTTGAAGGCGGCGACGGCGTCCTCCTCGCGCAGGAGCTCGTCGGCCAGGATCCGGCCCCGCTCGTAGAGCAGGTCGGCGCGACGGCTGCCGTCGGGTGTCAGCGCGAGCTCCACGTCGAGCAGGGCCACGATCAGGTCGAAGTTCCCCCGCTCGCGGTGAATCCGGCGCGCGTCCTCCAGCGCCCGTGAGAGCTCGGGAGTCACGCTCGCCTCGCCCTGCGCCAGCGCACGCAGTCCCTCCAGCTCCTGCGCGTTGTCCGGCTCGACCTCCAGGATCGACAGGTGCTTCTGGATCTCCGGCTTCATTGGCGCCGTCTCCCGAACACGAGTGATCACACGGCCGGGAGAGTGCCCCGGCCGCACCCTGGCTCTGGCCGCGGATAGTAGATCAGTGGGTGCTCCGGGGGAAGGTGAAACAGGGGGCACGTCGACGGTTCCCTCGGCCGCCGCGAACAGTAGCGATTACGCGTGCCTCCTGGCGTGGACGGACCCCGTGGGGAGGGCGCCCCGAGCTTCACCTGCCCTCGGCTCGAGACACTCGAGTGCACCGCCGGCGTCCTCGCGGAGGCCTGGCCGCTGCTCGAGCACCCGGACTTCCACAAGCTGACCCTGGTCGACGCCACCAGCTTCGTGCTGATGCGCCGGCACCGGATCCGCGTGGCGTTCGCGTTCGGGTCGCACTTCGCCGTCGCCGGCTTCCGCCTCGCGGGGTAGCGGAGCGGGCGCAGGACGCGGCATCGCCGGCGCGCGACGGAATCGCCCCCCGGCTGGCCGTCCGACCTCGCCGGTGCTCCGGCGGCAATGTGGAAGGGGAGAGGGCCGCCCGGCCGCTGGTGGCCGAGCGGCCCTCGCGAGCGAGCTAGGGCGGGCCGCAGATGGAGCCGTTGCCGAGGTCGTAGCAGGTCCCCATGCCGGTGAAGTCGGCGCACACGGTCGGGTTCCAGCTGCAGTCGAAGTAGCACGCCTCACCAGTGCCGGGGTTGGCGCACACCAGGTTGTGCGTGGCGACGCCGCCGACCGCGGAGTCGCATCTCGGCGACGACGCGCGACACGGGCCGGTGGGATACGAGCCCGTCGGCAGGCACGCGTTCTGTCCGGTGGGCGCGCAGGTGTACCCGCCGCCCAGAAACGCGCAGCTCCCGCTCACGCACGCCGGCAGGCACACGTGCGCGAAGTAGTCCTCGCAGGTCAGCGCCGAGTTGACGGCCGGACAGATGGCGTCGCCGCCCCCGCCGTCGGTGCAGCTCACCACGCACTTCCCACCCTGGCAGGCCATGGGGAGGGTGCCGTAGTTGTCGCAGGTGCCGTTGAGCTTGCACGGCCCGAACGGGAACGACCCCACGGGGAGGCAGGCGTTCTGGTTCGTTGGCGGGGTGCCTTGGTCGTAGCAGGCGTAGCCCGACAGGCACGCGCCCGACACGCAGGCGTACACGCACAGGCCGACGGTGCCACTCTGCGGCATGCAGGTGAGCGCGGAGTTGACCGCCGCGCAGAGCGCGTCGCCGGTCTGGGGGACCGCCTCGTCGCAGTTCACCACGCACATGGAGTTGACGCACGACTGGGTGACCGGACCGGCGCCGCCCACCGGGCGGCACCACGGGCTGCTGTGGGTCCCGTCGACAGGCAGGCACGGGCTCGACGGGAAGGTGCCCGTGGCCAGGCACACCTCGTAGGCCTCCATGCACGTGTATCCGGCGCCGAGGTGATCGCACTCGCCGGCGATGCACGCGTAGTTGCAGATCCCGCCCGCGGGCGACTCGGTCATGGGCATGCACTTGAGACCCAGGCTCACGGCCTCGCACAGCGCATCGCCGCTGCTCCCGGGGGCGCACTGCACGGAGCACTGCCCCGCCCCGGCGGCCTCGCCGACGCAGGTCTGCGGCGCCCCGCCGACCGGCAGGCACTGGGCGTCCGCGGTGCACGGGCTGCCCGGGAAGGTGCCCGTGGGGAGGCACGCGTCGTACGTCGTGAAGCAGGAGAAGCCCGCGCCGATTGCGGCCGGGTTGCAGTTGCCGGTCAGCGAGCACGCGGGGAAGCACAGCCCCTGGGCCTCGACGCAGGTCAAGACCGCGTTGACCGCCTGGCACTGGCCCTCGTTGGCGCACGTCGCCACGCACACCTTGCCGCCGCCCGAGTCGACGCAGGCCTGCGGGATCCCGTTGACGTTGTCGCAGAGGTCGCCGGCCTTGCACGGGCTGCCCGGGAAGGAGCCGGTCGGCAGGCAGGCGTTCTCGGAGGTCAGGCAGGAATACCCGGTCGGGCACGCGCCGCTCACGCACGCGTACACGCAGATCCCCTCGGACTCGACGCAGGTGAGCAGCGACGAGAGGCCGGTGCAGTGGCTCTCCAGCGTGCAGGTGGGCACGCAGAGGTCGTTCATGCAC
>JACRCY010000314.1 GCA_016218785.1 Deltaproteobacteria bacterium | reverse complement strand
TTTCCGCTACGCCTATCCCCACTGCAGCAACAACTTCTCCGGTTGCTCGACGTGGACCCGTCAGCCTACCGCTGACAAGTGTTCCCTCACGAGAGCCGGAAATTCCCCAGTGTCCCCTCCCGTTGGTGCGGAATGTAGGGTGGTAAGGATGTCCTGGCCCATTACCCTACGGGCGCGTCGCCGAGCACGAGTGGTCTTGGCGCCCATTGATCGGCGCAGTCGGGCGGCCCTACGCCTCAGCCCTTCGCCGTGGCCCCGTAGGCCATCAGGTCGCCCGCCTGGTAGATGTCGAGCTGCACCCGGGAGAGCGGCTGCGCGCCGGGCACGGCCTCGCCGCGGCTGACGTTGCGCAGGGTGCCGCCCGCGAGGTCGACCTCGATCTCGTCGCCGGTGGCGATGTGGCCCGTCGCCCCGGCGGGGCGCCGCACCACGCCGGGCGCGACCACGAGGGGCATGCCCGAGTTGATCGCGTTGCGCTGGTAGATCGCGCCGAACGACTCGCCCACGAGGGCCGCGACGCGCAAGGCCCTGAAGCAGTCCACGGCCTGCTGCCGCGACGAGCCGCAGCCGAAGTTCTCGCCGACGACGAGGATGTCGCCGGGCTGTGCCTGCTGGGGGAAGTCCTTCCACCCGGGGAGGTTGCCGAAGGCGTGCCGGCCCATCTGCGCGACGTCGGTCAACGCGAGGTGGGCGTTGTGGAAGATCATGTCGGTGTCGATGTCGTCGATCGGCGCGCCGCGCTCGTCGCGCACGACGAAGGCGCGTCCCCGGAGGATTGTCGCCCTCACCGCACCACCTCCGCCACGCTGCACAGCCGGCCCGTCACCGCCGAGGCCGCGGCCGTGGCCGGGCTGCACAGGTAGGTCCTGCCCGCCCCCTGCTTGCCGGTGAAGTTGCGGTTGGAGGTCGAGACCTGCACCTCCCCCTTGCCGGTCATGCCGATCTGGCCGGCGGCGCAGCCGCCGCAGCCGGGGTTGGAGACGTTGACGCCGGCCCGGAAGAGGCGCTCGACGACGCCGAGGCGCAGCAGCTCGCCGTAGACCTCGCGCGTCGCCGGCACGGCGGAGCAGTTGACGCCCGCCTTCACGCGGCGGCCCCGCAGCACGCGCGCCACCTCGACGAAGTCGGCGAGGCGGCCGTTGGTGCACGAGCCGAGGAAGACGCTGTCGATGGGCACGTCGCCGACGTGGGCGACAGGGACGACGTCGTCGGGGCGGCCGGGCCGGGCCACCTGGGGCTCCAGCTCCGACACGTCCACCGTGACCGCGGCGGCGTAGGCGGCGTCCGGGTCCGCGTAGACCCCGTCGACGGGCCGGCGGGCGCGCCGGCCGCAGAAGGCGAGGACCTGCGTGGAGGGGGGGATGATGGCCGCGATGGCCCCCATCTCGGTCGCCATGGAGCAGACCGTCACGCGGCCGGCGAGCGGCAGCGCGTCGATGCACTCGCCGTAGAGCTCCGCCACGCGCCCGAGGAGCCCCTTCGACCCGAGGCGCCCGCACAGGAGGAGCGCCAGATCCTTGGCCGTGGCCCGCCCCGACGGCCGGCCGACCAGCGTGACCTTCACCGACTCGGGCACCTCGAACCACGTGCGCCCGGTCTTGAAGGCGAAGGCGATGTCGGTGTCGCCCATGCCCTGGCCGAAGCAGCCGACGGCGCCGAGGATGTTGAGGTGGCTGTCGGTGCCCACCACGGTCGCGCCCGGCACGGCCAGGCCCTGCTCGATCACCACGTGCGAGCCGATGCCGGAGTCGACGTCGAACACGCGGCAGCCGGCGCCGCGGGCGAAGGTCCGGCAGGCGTGCTGGTTGTTGGCGTACGGGATCGTGTTCGCCGGCACCACGCAGTCGAAGGTGAAGAAGGTCTTGCGCGGATCGTCGAGGTGCGGCCCGTCGGGGTAGGCGCGGCGGAGCTGCTCGACGACGTTGGCGCCGCCGAAGTCGCGCGCGCTGCGCACGTCGAGGTCGATCCAGACGATCCGCCCCGGCGCAACCTCGCCCGCGGCTGCGCCGGCGTGCGCGGCCAGGATCTTCTCGATGATGGCTCGCCCCATGGCGGACCTCCTGCGGCGGGCCTACAGCGCCGCGGCCACGGCCTGCGCCATCTCGGTGGTGGTGGTCTTGCCGCCCATGTCGTAGGTGCGCGCCTGGCCGGCGGCGATGACCCCGGCGATGGCGCCCTCGAGCCGGACCGCCTTGTCCGCCTCGCCGAGCCAGTCGAGCATCAGCTTGGCCGCGAGGAACGTGGCGATCGGGTTGACCTTGTCCAGGCCCGAGTACTTGGGCGCGGAGCCGTGCGTCGGCTCGAACACGGCGTACGTGTCGCCGATGTTGCCCGACGACGCGAAGCCCAGGCCGCCGACGAGCTGGCCGCAGAGGTCGCTGATGATGTCGCCGAACATGTTCTCGCAGACGAGCACCTGGTAGCTGTTCGGGTTCTTGATCAGCCACATGCACATGGCGTCGACGTTGGCCTCGTCGAAGGCGATCGACGGGTAGTCCCGGGCGACGGCGCGGGCGACGCGCGTCATCAGGCCCCCGGTCTCGCGCAGGACGTTGGGCTTCTCGACGAGGGTCACCTTCTGGTAGCCGCGCTTCTTGGCGTACTCGAAGGCCCGGGTCACGATGCTGCGGCAGCCGCCCCTGGTCATGACGCGGGTCGAGATGGCCACCTCGTCGAGCGGCAGCTTGCCGAACTTCTTCCACGGCGCCGAGTGCTGCCCGAGGACATCGGAGACCGCCTGCGGCACCGGGTGGAACTCCACGCCGGCGTAGAGCCCCTCGGTGTTCTCGCGGAATACGGTGAGGTCGATGTCCTCGCGGTAGTTGAGCGGGTTCCCCTTGTAGGCCTTGCAGGGACGCAGGTTGGTGTGCAGGTTGAAGTCCTGCCGCAGGCGCACGATCGGGGAGCGGTAGGAGAGCCCCTTGCCCTTCAGCTCCGACACCAGCTCCTCCTGCGCCTCCTCCTTCGGCTTCGACGTGATGGCGCCGAAGAGGGCGCAGTCGGTCTCGCGCAGGATCTTGCAGGTGCGCTCGGGGAGCGCCTCGCCCTCCCGGCACCAGAACTCCCAGCCGATGTCCGCGTGGACGTAGTCCGCCTCGAGCCCGAGCCGGTCGAGCACGATGCGGGTGGCCTTCATCACGTCGATCCCGATGCCGTCGCCGGGCAACCATGCGATACGGTAGCGAGTCATCTCTTCCTCCGACTGCGGGTGTGCGGGCGGCCGGGAGGCCAGGTTCGGCGGCCACCGGCCGCCAGCGTCGCAGTATACACGGAACAAGTTGCCGGGCGAGGCCGCGCTCCGTACTAGCCACGAGCCGCGATTGGTGGTTTGATTGCCGCGGCATGCCCGAGCACGGCCGCTATACCATCAGCCGCAAGATCGCCGAAGGCGGGATGGCCGAGATCTTCCTCGGTACCCAGCATGGGGCGGCCGGGTTCCAGCGACCGGTGGTCGTCAAGCGCATCCACGCGGTCTTCAGCGCGAGCCCGCAGTTCCGCAACATGTTCGTCGACGAGGCGCACATCGCGATGAGCCTCAACCAGGGCAACATCGTGCAGGTGCTCGACCTCGGCATGGTCGGCGGGCGGTACTTCCTCATCCTCGAGCTGGTCGACGGCTGGGACTTGAACCGGATCCTCGAGCGCGCCGAGGCCGAGGGCTGGCCGCTGCCGCCGGAGCTGGCGCTCTACATCGTGGCCGAGGTCGGCCGCGGCCTCGCCTTCGCCCACGGCCGCGAGCGCGAAGGCCGGCCGCTCGGAATCGTGCACCGCGACGTCTCGCCCCACAACGTGCTCATCAGCGAGCAGGGCGAGGTGAAGCTCTCGGACTTCGGCATCGCCACGGCCGAGAACCGCCGCGAGCAGACGCTCGCCGGCACCGTGAAGGGCAAGATCGGCTTCATGTCGCCGGAGCAGGCCTCGGGCAAGGCGATCGATGCCCGCTCCGACGTCTTCTCGCTGGGCGCGACGCTCTACCTCACGGTGACCGGCAAGCGCCCCTTCGCGGCGCGCAGCGACCTCGAGGCGCTGTTGCGGACGCAGGCCTGCGACTTCCCCGCGCCGCTGGTGGCGCGGCCCGACCTGCACCCCGAGGTGGCGAAGATCGTCGAGAAGGCCATGAAGAAGAGCCCGCTCGCCCGCTACCAGAGCGCCGAGCAGATGCTGCTCGACGTGGAGCGGGTGCAGCGGAGCGTGCTCAAGCCGGTCGGCAAGACGGAGCTCAAGGCCTGGCTCACCGAGCTCGCCGCCCGGGACGGCGCGCCGCCGACCAGCCGCGCCGCGGCCTTCGCGTCGGACGGCGCCCCGGGCGAGCTGCCGCTGGACGGCAGCGTCATCGTGCTCGGCGACTCGGACCTGGAGCCGGCCGGGCCGCGCACGCTCGCGGGCGTGGACTCCCGGCCCGCGGCGCCCGGCGCCGAGGCGCCGGCCGC
>JACRCY010000310.1 GCA_016218785.1 Deltaproteobacteria bacterium | reverse complement strand
GCCGTTCGGCATCGGCGCCGCGGCCCGCGCCGGCTCGACCGAGCGCGGCACCGACGACGCGCCCAAGACCACCGTGGCGAGCTACGACAGCATCGTCGCCGCCCTGGGCGCGGCCGCGACGCCCGCCGTCGACGAGTGGTACCTCTCGGTGGACGGCGACCAGCGCGGGCCCTACAAGCGGGAGATCCTCGAGGAGGAGATCCCGAAGTACGCCGACCAGGAGGTCTACGTCTGGCGCGGGGGCTTCGACGATGGGAGGCCGCCGGCGGAGGGGCCGGAGCTCGTGCCGGGCCTGCGGCTCGTGGCGCCGCCGCCCGCGGGCGTGGTCCGCGGAGCCTAGCTGCCGGCCGCGGAGCGCGCCGAGGCGCTGCGGCAGTCGCCCTGGAGCCCGGCGTCCGGCGGCGTTCCCGAGGCCCAGACGGAGCCCCCCTGGAAGGGGCAGTCTCACGCCGAGCCGCTGCCGCCGCCGCCCGCGCCGGGCGAGCCGGGCCGCGCGGCGGTGCCGCGCAAGGTGGCGAAGGAGTCGAGCGGCGCCGAGGTGGTTTCCATCCAGGCCGCGCGCGAGCGTGCGGCGGCGCGTCCCCACCGCGGCGGCACCCCCCTCGGCACGGCCGCGGCCAAGCCCGCGACGCACGAGGCGGGTGAGTCGCCGCGGGTGCCGGGTGCGGGGATCGCCGAGCTCGGGGGTGCGGCGCGCGCCTCGGATCCGGCGGGCCACGAGACCGGTGCGCTGGCCGGCGGCGCGGCCATGCCCATGGCGGCGCCGGAGCCCGAGCCCGTCGACGACCTGATCGTCTCCGAGCCGTCGCAGGTCGTCCGCATGCGGACCTACGCGATCCCGACGGACCTGGAGGCCGCGCGGACGGCGGCCCGTCCGCACCAGGACCTCGACCGGAGCGAATCCGGGGTCCACGGTCGCATCGACGAGCTCGCGGTGGCGGCTGGCGTGGTCCAGCCCTCGGCGCACAAGACGAACCGGCTGCTGCTCGTCGCCGCCGTGGGCGGCGCCCTGGCCACGCTCTCGCTGGCCGGCGTGGTCATCTACCTGGTCGGCCGCGGGCCGCAAGTCCAGGTCCGCGAGATCGTGCGCCTCAAGTCCCCCGAGGAGCTGGGCGCCGACTCCGACGTGGCCGTGGCCCGCCTCCTCGCCGAGAAGCAGTTCGCCGCCGCCAACCCGTCGGCCGGGTCGAGCGGCACGGGCCCGGGCGCGGCCGCTCCCGGCAAGGAGCCGACCAGGAAGGTCGCCGGGCGGCCCACCGCCGGCGGCGGGCCGGCGCCGGGCAAGAAGGGCGAGCCCAAGGCCGCGGGCGGCACCGGCATGGCCGGGTTCTTCAAGTCGCAGCCGGGCACGGGCGCCGCCAGCGGCGTCGCTGCGCCCAACCTGGCCAGCCCGCCCGAGGTGCGGCAGCCCGCCGGCCGCAAGGTGAGCGACGACGAGATCGTCAAGGCCATCAACCGGCAGCGCGGCACGCTGAGCGTCTGCTACAACCGCGCCCTCAAGCACGACGACTCGCTCAAGTCGGTCCGTCTCGACGTGACCGTCAAGTTCGGCTTCTCGGGGCGGCCCACGAGCGTGGTCATCAACGACTCGAAGCACCGCACGACGTTCCTCGGCCAGTGCCTGGCCGACACGATCCGGCGCTGGAGCTTCCCCTCCGGGGGCGACGATCGCACCACCGTGATGCCGCTCGTGCTGCAGGGCGAGTAGCGGCGGGGCGCTGCGCGCTACGGCGTGACCTCGAAGCGCTCGGCCTGCGCGGCCGCGGCGGCGGCCAGGGCGGCGAGGTCGAGGCGGGCCTCGGCCGCTTCGACGTGCTGAAGGCGCGCCTTGGTGGCGGGGTGCTTGGGCGTGAAGAGCGAGCAGCAGTCGTCGTAGGGCTGCACCGAGACGTCGTAGGTGCCGATGCGGCGTGCCGTGGCGATGATCTCGGTCTTGTCGCTCGCGATGAGCGGCCGCAGGACCGGCATGGGCGCGGCGTCGTCGATCACGGCGAGGTTGTCGAGGGTCTGGCTCGCGACCTGCCCCAGGCTCTCACCCGTGACGAGGGCCTTGCTGCCGGAGAGGCGCGCGCGCTCCGCCGCGATGCGGAGCATCATGCGGCGGTAGAGGACCACCGCCAGCTCGGCGGGGCCGGCGCCCCGCAGCGCCTTCTGCACGTCGGTGAAGTGCACCACCCACAGGGTCATGGGGCCGTGCCAGGCGGAGATCACGCGGCACAGGTCGCGCACCTTCTCCTTGGTGCGGTCGCCGGTGTAGGGGAACGAGTGGAAGTAGACGGCCTCGACCTCGCAGCCGCGCTTCATCGCGAGCCAGGCCGCCACGGGCGAGTCGATGCCGCCGGAGACCAGGGCCGTGACCCGGCCGGCGGTCCCCACCGGGAGGCCGCCCGGGCCGGGGATGGTCGCGGCGAAGACGAAGCTGCGCTCCACGCCGATCTCGACGGTCACCAGCACGTCGGGGTCGTGGACGTCCACCGGGAGCGCCAGCGCCGCCACGATGCGCGCGCCGATTTCCTGCGACACCTGCGGCGACTGGAGCGGGAAGCGCTTGTCCGAGCGCCGCGTCTCGACCTTGAAGCTGGGGGGCGCGCCGGCGCGCCGCGCGACCTCGACGCGGGTCAGCTCCAGGGCCGCGGCGCCGAGGGCCTCGAGGTCCGGGGGGACGACCAGCGCCGGGCTGAGCGAGGCCACGCCGAAGACGCGCGCCAGCAGCTCGATGGCCCGCGCCACGCCCGCCGGGCCCGGGTCGACGAGCATGCGGCCGTGGAGCCGCCGTACGTGCGCGCCCGCGAGCGGCCTCAGGGCGGCGCGCAGGTTGCGCTGCAGGCGCTCCTCGAAGAAGTGGCGGTTCTGCCCCTTGAGGAAGATCTCGGCGTAGCGGACGACGCAGAGCTCGCTCACGCGCGGATCTCCCCGAGCGCCGCCAGGATGGCGGTGGCGGCGGCGTCGATCTCGGCCTCACTCGTCTCGCGAGACAGGGTGACGCGGATGGTCTCGAGGTGGTCGGCGAGGCCGATGGCGCGGAGCACGTGGCTGCGCCCGCGCTGCCGCGAGGCGCAGGCCGAGCCGGACGAGACGTAGACCCCGCGCGCCTCCAGCGCGTGCAGGAGGGCCTCCGCCGGGACCCGCGGGAAGGCGAGGGTGGCAGAGTAGCAAGCACGGTGGGCCCCTGGCGGCGGGCCCACGAGGCGGGCACCCGCCTCGACGGCGAGGACGCGTTCGACGAGGCGGTCGCGCAGGGCGGCCATCCGCGCCGCCGCCGCCGGCAACTCGGCCCGGGCCAGGGCCGCGGCCACGCCGAAGCCGGCGCAGCCGGGCACGTTCTCGGTGCCGGGGCGCACGCCGCGCTCCTGCTTGCCGCCGCCCACGAGGGGCCGCAGGCGCACTCCCTTGCGCACGTAGAGCGCGCCCGTGCCCTTGGGGCCGTGCACCTTGTGCGCCGAGACCGCCAGCGTGTCGCAGGCGAGGTCGCGCACGGAGAGGGGCAGCTTGCCGAGCCCCTGCACCGCGTCGACGTGGAACACGCAGCGCGAGCCGGCGCGCCGCAGCAGCGCGCCGACCTCGGCCACCGGCTCGACCGCGCCGATCTCGTTCTGCACCAGCATCCGGGCGGCCACGGCCGTGTCGCCGCGCACGGCCGCGACGACGGCCTCGGCGTCCACGCGCCCGTCGGCGTCCACCGGGACCAGCGTGACCTCCCACCCCTGCTCCTCGAGGAGCTTGAGGCTGCCGAGCACCGAGGGGTGCTCCACCGCGCTCGCCACCGCGTGGCGGCCCCGGGCGGCCCCGGCGGCGCCCAGCACGGCGAGGCCGTTGGCCTCGGTGCCCCCCGACGTGAAGACGATCTCGACGGGTGTGGCCTCGATGGCGGCGGCTACCTGGGCGCGGGCCGCGGTCAGCGCCTGCTCGGCGGCGATCCCCAGCCGGTGCAACGACGAGGCGTTGCCGTAGTCCTCGCGCAGGCAGCGCACGACGGCCTCGACCACGCGCGGATCCGTGCGCGTGGTGGCGGCGTTGTCGAGGTAGATGTGCGTCGCCGGCCCGGCCATAATGAGGACCAGAATCTACGGCACATGGGCCCCGTCGGCAACCAGGTGGCAGAGGACCTCGGCGTCTACGTCCACTTCCCGTTCTGCGCGTCGCGGTGCCCGTACTGCGACTTCGCCACCGAGGCCCGCGCCACCCTGCCGCACGAGGCGTACGCCGACGCGGTGCTCGCCGAGATCGCCGCCCGCGCGCCCGACTGGGCCGGTCGCACGCTGCGCTCGATCTACTTCGGCGGCGGCACCCCCGGCCTGTGGCGCGCCGACCGCGTGGCGGCGGTCGTCGCCGCCGTCCACGCGGCCTTCCCGCCGGCGCCCGCCACCGGCGGCCGAGCACCGCACGGGCCCCCCGAGGTAACGGTGGAGATGAACCCCGGCGACGCGGACGCCGCCCACCTCGGGGCCCTGCGCGCTGGCGGGGTGAACCGGCTGAGCCTGGGCATCCAGTCGCTCGACGACGACGAGCTGAAGCTCCTGGGCCGCCGCCACGGTCGCGCCGCGGCGCTCGCCGCGTTCCGGCTGGCGCGCGCGGCGGGCTTCGAGAACCTGGCGTGCGATCTCATCTTCGGCCTGCCGGCCCAGCCGGTGGCGCGGTTCGCCGGCTCCCTCGACGAGCTGTGCGACCTGGGGCCCGAGCACGTGTCGGTCTACAACCTCACGGTCGAGGAGGGGACGCCGTTCGCGGCGCAGGTCGGCGCCGGACGGCTCAGGCTCCCCGACGGGGGCGTGCAGGTGGACATGTACGAGCTGGCCCGGGAGCGGCTGGCGGCCGCGGGCCTGCGGCACTACGAGGTCTCGAACTTCGCGCGCGCGGGACGGGAGGCGGTGCACAACGGCCTCTACTGGCGCGGCGCCGAGTACCTGGGCGTGGGCGCGGCGGCCCACTCGCTGCGGCTCGTCGCCGCGTCGGACCGTGCCGCCGGTCCCGGCACCACCGCCGCCGACCGGGTGGCCGAGCGCCGCGCCAACCCGCGTGACCCCGACGCCTACATGAGGGCCGCGCGCGACGGCCGCCTCGGGCCGGCCAGCGTCGAGCGCCTCGGCCCCGAGGCCAGGCGCCGCGAGGCGCTCTGGCTCGGCCTGCGCGTGCTCGACGGCATCTGGCGGCCGGACTTCCGGGCCCAGTACGGCGTCGACCCCGTGGACTGCGCCGCCGCCGCGTGCGCCGACCTCCAGGCGCAGGGTCTGCTGGCCGTGGAGCCCGAGGTCCTCCGCTTGACCCACCGCGGGCTCCTCTTCGCGGACGAGGTGGGGATGCGCTTCCTGTAGGACGTGTCCACGGGCGGTGAAAGCCGTCGGGCTCGAGGCCGAGGGGCCGGACGTCTCCGACCTGTAGCCGCGGCGGCGCCGGGCCGTGGCCCCGCCCGCCGAGCCCGGCGGTCGTCGGCCGTCCGTTCGCCTTGACGTCCTGCGCGGCGGTGGCTAAGTATGGGGGTCGGGCTGCCGTCGGGGCCGCCCGCCGGACCCATGGTCGACCTCAACCTCCGCGCGCGTCGCATCCTGCAAGCCGTGGTGAGCGAGTACATCGCCACGGGCGACGCGGTGGGGTCCCGCACGGTGACCAAGCGGCACGGCATCGAGCTCTCCGCGGCCACCGTGCGCAACGTCATGAGCGACCTCGAGGAGGCGGGGCTCCTCCTGCAGCCGCACACCTCGGCTGGCCGCCTGCCGACGGTCCAGGGGCTGCGCTACTTCGTCGACTCGCTCCTCAAGGTCCGCTCCCTGACGCCGGTCGAGAAGGAGGGCATCCGCACCCGCTTCGCGGGGCGGGAGCTGGAGTTCCAGGAGGTGATGCGCGACACCTCCAGGATGCTCTCGGAGCTGTCGCACCACGCCGCGCTCGTGCTGGTGCCGCGGGCCGAGACCGACGTGCTGGAGCAGCTGCAGTTCGTGCCGCTGCGCTCGGGCGGGATCCTCGCCGTGCTGGTGACGCGGAGCGGGCTCGTGCAGAACCGCCTCATCACCGCCGACGTCCCCCTGAGCCCCGGCGACCTGGATCGCATCCACAACTACCTGAACCAGCTCCTGGGCGGCCTCACGCTCGAGGAGGTGCGCGGGCGCGTCATGGACGAGGCGCGTCGCGAGCGCGACCGCCTCGACGCCATCCTCGAGGAGGCGCTCAAGCTGGGGGCCCAGGCCGTGGGCGCGGGCGGCACCCCCGACGTCATCGTCGACGGACAGGCGAACCTCATCGCCAAGGACGTGGACGTGGAGCGCGTCAAGGCGCTCCTCAAGGCGCTTGAGGAGAAGAAGCTGCTGGTCCGCCTGCTCGAGGGCACCGCGAGCGCACCGGGCGTGCGGGTCTTCATCGGCGCCGAGCTGGAGCAGTCCGAGTTCGCCGACTGCTCCGTGGTCACGGCGCGCTACGGGCCCGACGACCAGCCCGTCGGTACGATCGGCATCATCGGGCCGGTGCACATGAACTACTCGAAGGTGATCCCGCTCGTCGATTTCACGGCGGAGATCGTGACCAACGTGCTGAAGCGACGGGGCGAGGGCTGAGACACGGTCGTCCCGCGGCTGGCCGACACTCGGGTGCGGCCGGCCCGAGCCTGGGAGGAGCAGTCAACCATGGGTCGCGAGAACGGAGACCACGAGATACCGGGCCGGGGCAACGGCTCGGGGGCGGCGAACGACCAGGTGCCGGAGACGGCGCCGGCCGCGACGGCGCCGGCCGAGGGTGACGCCGCGACCGCGCCGGCGGCCGCGCCCGATCCGCTCGCCGAGGCCCTGGCCCGCGCCGAGACCCTGGAGCGGGAGAAGGCAGAGCTCCGCGATCGCATGCTCCGGGTGGCCGCCGATTTCGACAACTTCAAGAAGCGCAACCGCAAGGAGATGGCGGAGGCCGAGTCGAGAGGGCGCGAGGCGCTGCTGAAGGAGCTGCTTCCCGTCATCGACAACCTCGAGCGTGCCGTGGCGCACGCGTCCGCCGCCGACACGGCCGGGGGCGGGACCGGGCTCCTCGAGGGCGTGCGCATGGTGCTGCGCCAGTTCCTCGCGGCCCTCGAGAAGTTCGAGGTGCGGCCGTTCAGCGCGCTGGGTGAGGCCTTCGATCCGCAGTTCCACGCGGCCGTCCAGCAGGTACCCACCGCCGACCAGCCGGCGGGGATGGTGGTCGAGGAGTTCCAGCGCGGCTACCGCGTGGGGGCGAGGCTGCTGCGCCCGGCGATGGTGGCGGTCGCCACGCCGCCACCGGCGCCGGCCCCGAGCCCGGGTCCGGCTGCGGCCGACGGTGAGGCGGGCGGCGGTGAGCAGGCCGGAGGCGGCACGGCGCCGCCGAGCGCCGACTAGGCGGGGGACCCAGCATGGCACGGGTGATCGGCATCGACCTCGGGACCACCAACAGCTGCGTCAGCGTGATGGAGAGCGACGAGGTGGTGGTCATCCCCAACTCCGAGGGAAGCCGCACCACCCCCTCGATGGTGGCCTTCACCGAGGCGGGGGAGCGCCTGGTCGGCCAGATCGCCAAGCGCCAGGCCATCACCAACCCCGAGAACACCATCTACGCCATCAAGCGCCTCATGGGGCGCAAGAGCACCGACGAGGAGGTCAAGCGCCACATCACGACCTGCCCCTACACGGTGGTCGCGGCCCCGAACGGCGACGCGTGGGTCAAGGTACGCGGCAAGGACTGCGCCCCGGCCGAGATCGCGGCCATGGTCCTCGGCAAGATGCGACAGACCGCGGAGGACTACCTGGGCGAGCAGGTCGCGCAGGCCGTGATCACGGTGCCCGCGTACTTCGACGACAGCCAGCGCCAGGCGACGAAGGACGCCGGCCGCATCGCCGGGCTCGAGGTGCTGCGCATCATCAACGAGCCGACGGCGGCGGCGCTGGCCTACGGCGGTGTCCCCGGCTCCAAGGGGGCCCGCGAGAGCCTGGGGCAGCGCATCGCCGTGTACGACCTCGGCGGCGGGACCTTCGACATCTCGATCCTCGAGCTCACGAAGGGGGTCTTCGAGGTCAAGGCCATCAGCGGCGACACGTTCCTCGGGGGCGAGGACTTCGACCAACGCATCGTCAACTTCCTCGCCGAGCGCTTCCTGGCCGAGTTGGGCATCGACCTGCGCAAGGACAAGATGGCGCTGCAGCGCCTGCGCGAGGCGGCGGAGAAGGCCAAGCACGAGCTCAGCTCAGCGCTCGAGACCGACATCAACTTGCCCTTCATCGCCGCCGACCAGAGCGGGCCGCGCCACCTCTCCGAGAGGCTCACGCGCGGCAAGCTCGAGACGCTGGTCGAGGATCTCATCGAGAAGACCCTGGAGCCGTGCCAGATCGCGCTCGACGAGGCGGGGCTCAGGGTGGGCCAGATCGACGACGTCATCCTCGTCGGCGGCCAGACGCGCATGCCCCGCGTGCAGGCGCAGGGGGCCGAGTTCTTCCCGCGCAAGCCCAACAAGCAGGTCAACCCCGACGAGGTGGTCGCCGTGGGCGCCGCCATCCAGGGGGGGGTCCTCACCGGCTCGGTACAGGAGGTGCTGCTCCTCGACGTCACGCCGCTCTCGCTCGGAGTCGAGACCGCCGGCGGCGTCTTCACCAAGCTGATCCCCAAGAACACGACGGTGCCCACGCGCCGCAGCGAGGTCTTCTCGACGGCACAGGACAACCAGCCCCTGGTCAACGTCCACGTGTTCCAGGGCGAGCGCCCCTTGGCCGCCGACAACAAGAGCCTGGCGCACTTCCAGCTCGTCGGCATCCCGCCGGCGCCGCGGGGCGTGCCGCAGATCCAGGTGACCTTCGACATCGACGCCAACGGCATCCTGTCGGTCAGCGCCAAGGACCTGGGCACCAACAAGGAGCAGCAGGTGCGCGTGGTGCCGACCTCCGGCCTCACCGAGGCCGAGATCGACCGCATCGTCGCCGAGGCCGACGCGCACCGGGACGACGACGTCCGCAAGCGGGAGCTGGCCGACGTGCGGCTGGGTGCGGAGACGCTCGTCTACACGACCGAGCGCGCCCTCGGCGAGTACGGCGAGGTCATCGACCCGCGGGACCGGCAGGTGATCCAGGAGGACCTCGAGGCGTGCAGGCGGGCGCTCGAGGCCGACGACCCGGCGCCGCTCAAGAAGCTCGTCGCCCGGCTCGAGGGGTCGGCGCACCGCATCGCCGATGCGATCTACGCGCAGGCCGCGGCCGACTCGGGCGGCGGCGGCAAGAAGAACTGACGCCAGCCGGGCGCGCACCTCCAATGGCCACCAAGCGCGACTACTACGAGGTGCTGGGGGTAGAGCGCGACGCGGACGCCGGCATGCTGAAGACGGCGTACCGCTCCCTGGCCCTCAAGCACCACCCCGACAAGAACCCCGGCGACGCCCAGGCCGAGGAGGCGTTCAAGCAGGTCAGCGAGGCCTACGCGGTCCTCTCCGACCCGGAGCGGCGGGCCCGCTACGACCGCCACGGCCACGTCGACGCCGCGGCCGCGGGGGCGGCGGGCTTCGGCGCGGTGAAGGACATCTACGAGAACATCGTCGGCGCGTTCCGGGGGAAGAAGGGGTCGCGCCCCAAGGGGATGGGGCGCGACGTCCGCTACACCGTCGAGCTGAGCCTGGAGGAGGCGGCGCTCGGGTGCGCGCGGACCGTCCGCTACACGTGCGGCGGGCAGTGCTCGGCCTGCGCCGGCACCGGCGGCAGCGCCAGCACGCGGCCGTGCCCGACCTGCGGCGGGGCCGGCGTGGTCAAGGTGCAGCAGGGGACGGTGCGGTCGGAGCGGACCTGCGGCGCGTGCAAGGGGAAGGGGCGCCTGGCGCACGAGCCGTGCCCGAAATGCCGCGGCACCGGCCACGTCCCCCACGAGCGCGAGTTCACGGTGCGCATGCCCCCGGGCACCGACGACGGCAACGTGCGCTCGGTGCGCGGCGCCGGCGAGGCGGGGCAGGGGGGCGGCCCCCCCGGCGACCTCCACATCATCGTCCGCGTGAGGCCGCACCCGCTGCTCAGCCGCGAGGGGCATGACGTCATCTGCGAGATCCCGATCTCGCTCACGCAGGCGGCGCTGGGGACCTCCGTGGACGCCCCCACCCTCGACGGCAAGGTGCGCATGAAGGTCCCGCCGGGCACGCAGTCCGGCAAGGTCTTCCGGCTGCGGGGCAAGGGGGTGCCGCACGGCTCGGCGCGCGGCGATCAGCACGTGCGCATCGTCGTGGAGACGCCCGTCGAGGTCTCGGCCCGGCAGCGGCGCGTGCTCGAGCAGCTCGAGGCCGAGGAGAGCGACGAGGGCTCGCCGCGGCGGCGCGCGTACCAGGCGCGGATCCGGGAGCTGTACGGCGAGTAGCGCCGCCCCGCCGCCGCGCGGCGCCCCCGGGGCCGCGCCGCGCTCAGGGCTGCCGGTCGATCCACGCGCCGAAGTCCATCACCACGGCCTCGGCCGGGCGCGATCCGTAGAAGGAGTCTGCCCACCGCGGCAGGTGCGGCGCGATCTCGGTCGCGAGCGCGTAGCGCATCACGCACCGCTCGGGCCCGTCTGGAGTGAAGCGCGCCGATCCGGCGAGCCGCCGCATCCCGCCGCCGGTCTCGCCCACGCTCCAGAGGACCTCCCGGGTGTCGTCACGGTACTCGTAGACGAGCGCGTAGGCGATGGAGGCCCGCAGGAGGTTGCCGGTGAACGCGACCTCGAGCGGCCGGCCGCCCTCGTCCCGCCGCTGCACCACGACCGTGGCGACCACGGTGAGCCACTCGCCGAGACGCTCGACGTCGCAGAAGAGCCGGTAGCAGAGCTCGGCGGGCCGCGGGAGCCGGGCGGTGACGACCGTCTCGCCGTCGCGCTCCTCCAGCTGCAGGTCGCGTCGGTACAGGGGCACGATGGAGCCAGTATACCGCCGGTCTGCTCCCGCGGGCGACTTCCCGGCGCGCGCGGGCAGCCGCGGCATTGCGCCGTCCTCCTCGAGGCCTCAGAATACCCGAAAATGAGCGAGCTGCCCGGGCGCCAAGAGGCCGCGCCGCCGTCGGCGGGCGCAGCGCCGCAGCCCGGCGCCGCACCGGGGCGGCCGCGCCCGCGCTGGGTCCTGCCGATGGGGCTCCTCGTCGCCACGATCGGGACCACCACGCTCGCCGGCCTGATCCAGTTCGGCAGCTGGCGCGGCGCGCTGGCCTACTCGCTACCGCTCATGACGATCCTCATCGCCCACGAGATGGGGCACTTCGTCGCGGCCAAGATCCACGGGGTGCCGGCGAGCCTGCCGTACTTCGTGCCCCTGCCGCTGCCGCCGGGGACGCTCGGTGCCATCATCAGCATGGTGCGTCGCGACGAACCGGTATGCCAAGCTCCGAAGGGGCGGGGAACCGGGTCATGCTGCACCTCTCCAGCGGGTGCAAGTCCCGTCCCGGTAAGCGTCGGTGCGCCGGGTAGCAGGCCCCAGGTGTTGGGAGG